>JBFHPX010000020.1:0-15737 GCA_041592575.1 Alcanivoracaceae bacterium | reverse complement strand
TGGAGAATTTTCTCGCAGTCTTCGCCCTCACGAATCAGTTTCTGCACGCCGCGGATCTGGCCCTCAACCCGTGCCAGTCGTTTCAGCAGCGCCTGCTGCGTCTCGTCATCCGGCTTCACTTGCATCATATACCCCCTTGGGTATTATTCTTTTGATCGAGTATGTCGTCAGCTCCAATCCGGAAGCAAGTCAGCGCAGACGAACGGCCGCCAACCCGGCCGCCAGCAGCGCCACCAGCGCCGCCAGATAGAAACTGTCTGCTCCAAGTGCCGTCCAGACCACCCCGGAAAGCCCCGCCCCCACTGCCCAGCCGGCGCCAAAACCGAGGCTCGAGTACAGCGCCTGCCCCTGTCCGGCATGGCCACCGACAAACGTCCGGTGCAGCCAGGCCATGGCGGCGGCGTGAAAGCTACCGAAGGTTGCTGCATGCAGCAACTGGGCCAATGCCAGCCACAACAGGCTATCCCCGACGGACCCGATCAACAGCCAGCGCAACGACGCCAATAGCAGACTGCTGACCACAATGACTTTCAATGGCACCCGCACCAGCAGCCAGTGCATCAGCAGGAATAGCCCGACTTCTGCCACCACACCCAGTGCCCACAGCGAGCCAGCCACCGTGCGACTGATGCCCAGATCGACAAGATGAATGGTATAGAAGGTGTAGTAAGGCCCATGGGACAGTTGCATCAGAAAAGCGCAGAAGAAGAACGCCAACACTCCGGGCTGCTGCAAAATAGCCCACAGACTGCCGCCCGTGTGGACCTTCACGGCCGCCGAACCGGCCGGCAAAAACAGGGTACAGAGCCAGATCAGCCACAATGATCCCCATAACAACCAGGGCAATACCGACACCGGCAGCACATCAAGCAGGGCACCCACCGCCAGCACCGCAGCAATAAAGCCAACTGACCCCCACAGCCGGACCTGGCTGTAACGGTGACTGCGATCACCAAGGGTCTCAAGGGTAATCACCTCGAACTGCGCCAGCACCGCGTTCCAGAAGAAACTGAAACCGGCCAGGACAATCACCATTGACCAGAACCCGTCGGCAACAAACACGCCGGTGAAAACTATCGCCGCCAGCAGATTGCCCGTGCGGATGACGCGCAGGCGCTGACCGGTGCGGTCCGCCAGCCAACCCCACAGGTTCGGCGCACCGAGCTTGGTGATCTGCGGAATCGCCATCAGCAGACCAATCTGCGCGGCGGCAAAACCGGCATCGCGCAGGTACAGGCTCCAGTACGGCACCAGGGTGCCGAGCAGGGCGAAATAGAAAAGATAGAACGACGACAACCGCCAGTAATACGGAATCGGCAGTTGGCGGGAATCAGCGGACACAGTGATGCCTCGGGCAATATTGTTATTGTTGAGCCACGGCGTTCCGCATCACCGCCCTGTGATGATCAAGTTGCAATCAGTCCTGACCTGCCGGAATCGGCGCCAGCGACGGCACCACATCGGCACACTGGCCCCTGTGACGCAGAAAATGGTCCATCAGCACCAGCGCCAGCATCGCCTCGGCGATCGGCGTGGCGCGGACGCCGACACAGGGGTCATGGCGACCCTTGGTCACCACCTCCACCGGATTGCCATCGATATCCACCGAGCGTCCCGGGATCAGCAAACTGGAAGTCGGCTTCAGCGCCATCGACACGCGCACGGTCTGACCGGAACTGATACCGCCAAGCACGCCACCGGCGTGATTGCTGAGAAAGCCCTGCGGGGTGATTTCGTCACGATGCAGTTCGCCACGTTGTTCGACCACGGCAAAACCGTCACCGATCTCCACCGCCTTGACCGCATTGATGCTCATCATGGCCTTGGCCAGATCGGCATCAAGACGATCGAAAACCGGTTCACCCCAGCCCGGCGGCACGCCTTCGGCATAGACATTAATCCGCGCGCCAATGGACGAGCCGTCCTTGCGCAGGCTGTTGATCAGATCTTCCAACGCCGGCACCTTGCTGGCATCCGGGAAGAAAAACGGGTTGTCATTGACCACCGACCAGTCGAAGGTCTCGGCTTTCACCGCGCCGATCTGCACGGCGCCACCATAAATCCGCACGCCAAGACGTTCCTGCAAAAACTTGCGGGCAATGGCGCCGGCGGCAACACGCATCGCCGTTTCCCGTGCCGACGAGCGACCGCCACCACGGTAATCGCGGATGCCGTATTTCTGCGCGTAGGTGTAATCGGCATGGGCCGGACGGAAAGTGCGGGCGATCTCGCCGTAATCCTTGGATTTCTGGTCGGTGTTCTCGATCAGCAAACCAATCGGACAGCCGGTGGTCTTGCCTTCAAATACGCCGGAAAGAATCTTCACCTGATCCGGCTCGCGCCGCTGGGTGGTGTAGCGACTGGTGCCGGGCTTGCGCCGGTCCAGCTCGGTCTGCAGGTCCGCCTCGCTGATTTCCAGCCCGGGCGGACAGCCGTCCACAATGGCGCCCAGCGCCGGACCATGGGACTCACCGAACGTGGTGATACGGAAAAGTTCGCCGAAGCTGTTACCTGCCATGATCAGGGTCTCTTAGAAAAAGTCGCGATATTGTTCCAGCTGGGCCCGGGTCAGCAGAAATACGCCCTGCCCGCCGCGCTCGAAGTCCAGCCAGGTAAACGGCACTTCCGGCCAGTTCAGCTCCACCGTTGCCTGACTGTTGCCGACTTCCACCACCAGAATACCTTCCGGCGTCAGATGCTCCGCTGCACCGGCCAACAGCTTGCGGGTAAAATCCAGACCGTCATCGCCGGAGGCCAGCGCCAGCGAGGGCTCATGCCGGTACTCGGCCGGCAGGCTGGCCATATCGGTGGCATCAACATAAGGAGGATTGGAAACGATCAGGTCGTAACGTCCCTCCACCGCACCGAGGCCGTCGCCGCACAGCGCCCGGACCTGCTGCTCAACGCCATATTTCTCGATATTTTCCCGGCAGACATCGAGCGCGTCCTGAGAAATATCACTGGCATCGACCAGCGCTGCCGGGAAGGCAGCGGCGCAGGCGATGGCAATGCAACCGCTGCCGGTACACATATCCAGCACCCGGCTGACCCGGTCCGGATCCAGCCACGGCTCAAAACGTTGCTCGATCAGCTCGGCAATCGGTGACCGGGGAATCAGTACCCGCTGATCGACATTGAACTCGAAACCACCGAACCAGGCCTTGCCGGTCAGATAGGCCGCCGGCACCCGATCATTGACCCGGCGCCGCAATAGCCCGGCGAACTGCTCCACTTCCAGCGGCAGCAGCCGGGCATCCAGCAGACGCGGATCCGTGTCCCACGGCAATGACAGCACATGCAGCATCAGGGACAGCCCCTCATCCCAATAGTCATCGGTGCCATGGCCAAGAAAGATGCCGTGACGGCGCATCGAGGTTTCCGCCCAGCGCAGGCAGTCACGCGGGGTTTGCAAGGTGGTCACGGCCTGTGCGAATTCAGCTTCGGAGATCATCATTTGCCCCATTAACAAGCGCGAAAGGCTACCATAGTTTGCACCCTGAGGGATGAGCGGAAGCCCAACATGAAGCACTGGCTGTTCAAAACCGAACCGGACACCTACAGCATCGACGACCTGAAACGTGAAGGCCGCTGTGGCTGGGAGGGCATCCGCAACTATCAGGCCCGCAACCGACTGCGTGACGAGGTGCGCAAGGGTGACACTGTCCTGATCTACCACTCCAGCTGTGCGGTACCGGCCGTGGTCGGCCTGGCGGAAGTGATCGGCGACGCCCGCCCGGACCCAAGCCAGTTCGATCCCGAGTCGCCCTATTACGATCCGAAGGCAACGACCGAGAAGCCACGCTGGATGCTTGTCGATCTGTGCTGGAAAGAATCCTTCAACAACCCGCTGACGCTAAAGGCGATCAAGCAAGATCCGCAATTCTCCGAAATGGAACTGGTTTCGCGCAGTCGACTCTCCATTCAGCAAGTTGATAGCGTCGCCATGAAGGCGATCCTGAAACGCTGTCGCAACTAACGCACTGTTGCAGTGCGAGCGGTAACGCGCCGAGCGTAATTGGTGCGCGGCCAACACCACCCGCACCATTGCCGTGATATCGGCGTTGTCATTGCGACGATCATAATCCGGGTTAATTTCCTGTTTATCTGTTGGCACCATCACTTGGCACGCCGGTTGCTTTGTTTGTATCAGGACCTCCGCTTCTGCGCCGGACGCGCGGTGAATTTCGGGACTGATGAAAATGCGCGCCTTTCTGATAACCCTGACCATGCTACCCGTAACCGCTCTGGCTGAAGAGAGTGGTGATGCCGTCAATATGCTCTGGATCGCCACCGCTGCCGCACTGGTTTTTCTGATGCAGGCCGGATTTGCGTTGCTTGAATCCGGCATGTCGAGGGCAAAAAACTCTCTTAATGTAGTCATGAAAAACTACATGGATGTCTGTATCGGCACGCTCATTTTCTGGGCGGTCGGATACGGACTGATGTTTGGCACCAACAGTAGCGGCTGGTTTGGAACCGATGGTTTTTTCATCAATGATGCCGAACCAATGACCTGGGGAGTCATCCTTTTCCAGACCATGTTTGCCGCCACTGCCGTCACCATTGCCAGTGGCGCCATGGCTGAACGCACCCGCTACAACGCCTACCTGATTGGCGCACTGGTGATCACCGGCTTTATCTACCCGGTGTTCGGCAGCTGGGTCTGGAACAGTGACGGCTGGCTGGCAAAGATGGGATTTATCGACTTTGCCGGCTCCACCGTTGTCCACTCCGTTGGCGCCTGGTGTGCACTGGCCGGCATTATTGTGGTGGGCCCTCGGCTCGGACGGTTTGGTCCACGCGGTGAGCCACGGGAAATTCGCGGTCACAATCTGACACTGGTGGCACTGGGTGGTTTTATTCTCTGGTTCGGCTGGTTCGGCTTCAACGGTGGTTCGACCCTGAGCGCCTCGGTCGATATCGGCCTGATCAACCTGAACACCCAGCTGGCCGCTTCTGCCGGCGCCGTTGCCACCGTACTGCTGGCCAGCATCATGAACCGACCGGTACTGCTTACTGAAACCATCAATGGCAGCCTTGCCGGACTGGTTGGCATCACCGCCGGCTGCGCCACCATGTCTCCAGGCTTTGCCATTGTCACCGGCCTGATAGCCGGCGTGGTCTGCGTGCTGGGACAGCAGCTGCTGCTGCGAATGAAACTGGACGATGTGGTCGGCGCGGTGTCGGTGCATGGCTTCGCCGGGGCCTGGGGCACTATCGCTGCCGGTATTTTTTATCTTGACGATCCGTTCGACAGCACTCGCATTCTGGTGCAAGTGATCGGCGTCATCAGCGCCTTTGCCTGGACCTTCCTGACTGCCCTCAGCCTGTACGTGCTGATTGCGATGTTTATCGGTTTGCGCGCCAGCGCCATGCATGAACAGCGCGGCCTCGACCTGACTGAACACGCAGAGATCGGCTACCCGGAGTTCCCAATGCAGACTGCCTACACCGCTGAGCGGGCATCTGATATGGAGACACGCTGATGAACAACGATCTCGCCTTACGTCGCCGCGCCATCTACACCGGCTTGCGTCCGTACCTGGAAGAGGATGCGCTGCTCGATGCACTGATGCACTGGGAAAATCATTTCGCTACAGCACCGCGCTTTACGCTGCAGAAGTTTGTCGCCGAGCTATGCAAGGACGGCGAACTGCGTAGCCGCCGAGCGGATATCCTGCTCAGTCTGGTGCAGGCACTGAGTATGCCCGCCGGCTCGCTGTTGCCTGATCCGCTACAGCATCGTCAGGTTCCGGTGAGCGTGGTGGTCGCCGACGACAGTCAGGCCTTCAGCGCACTGATGATGGCGCTGTTCGAGCTGATGCCGAAAGACACTCAGTACCACCTTCGCCTCGACATGCTCGCCAGCCTGGACCCGCGCAAGTTGCCCAGAACGTTGCTGATTGCACTGCAGCGCTGGCTTGGCGACAAGGATGTGCTGAGGCCGGTGAGCTGCGACCCTGCCCTGCTTCGCACCATCGTCAACCGCTGCTATGTGGTACTCTGCGAACGTGTCGGACCGGTCGGAGCGGACAGGCTGCTGGCGCGAGCAGCAGACCTCGCCCAGCAACAGCAGCCGACACTGAAACGCGCCATCGGCCAGCTGCTCTGAGGGGTATCCCTGGCAGCGGCCGGCCTGCTGCCAGGGAGACAGCCATTGCGCCTGCATAACCAGATCTTTATTGCCATGGTTCTCGGCGCCGTGATTGGCGCCGTCACCACTGCAGACACCCGCTTTCTCGGCCTGCCACTGCTGGCGGTGCATGACACCCTCGGCACCCTGTTCGTCAATGCACTGAAAATGGTGGTGGTACCCTTGATCACCAGTGCCCTGATCAGCGCCATGATCAATATTGGCGCCGGCAAGGATCTCGGCCGGCTTGGCGTGAAAACCATGGCCTGGTATATCGGCACCACGACACTGGCGGTGTTGACTGCCCTGCTGCTGTTCAACCTGCTAAAGCCCGGTGTACTTGACAACGAACCGGTCGGCGAACGACTGGGGCTGGCGGCGGAAACCAGCGAGGTCGTGGCTGGCATGGCCGAACGCGGCGCCGGCGACTTCGCCGCCGTCATCCTGCAGATTTTTCCACCGAATATTATTCAGGCTGGCGCCGAAGGCCAGCTACTCGGGCTGATCGTCTTTTCCATGCTGTTCGGTATGTTCCTGCGCAAGCAGGAAGGCCCGGCGGCGCAGACCCTGAAGGATGTAGTGGCCGGTTTCTACAAGACCATGGAAGCCATCACCCTGTTTATCATTCGCTTCGCCCCGATCGGCGTCTACGCGCTGATCGCCCGCACGGTGACACTGACCGGCTATGACGCCATCGAACCATTGGCCTGGTTCTTCTTCTCCGTGCTGCTGGCGCTGTTCATTCATGCCTTTGTGGTGCTGCCGATCCTGATCCGGCTGATGGCGAAGCGCTCGCCAGGCCGACACATTCAGGCGATGACGCCGGCATTACTGACCGCCTTTTCCAGCGCCAGCTCGTCAGCCACCCTGCCGCTGACCATCGAGTGCGTCGAAAAGCGCGCCGGCGTGTCCAATCGTACCGCCAGCTTTGTGTTGCCGCTCGGCGCCACCGTCAACATGGACGGCACCGCCCTGTATGAATGTGCGGCGGTACTGTTTATTGCCCAGGCCTACGGCCTCGACCTCAGTCTGGCCAGCCAGGCGCTGGTGGTGATTACTGCGATTCTGACCTCAATCGGTGTGGCCGGCATTCCGTCCGCCAGTCTGGTGGCCATCACCCTGATCCTGACGACTGTCGGCCTGCCGGCTGAAGCCATCGGCCTGATTCTGGCCACCGACCGGGTACTGGATATGGCGAGAACGGCGGTCAATATCTGGGGTGACAGCGTTGGCGCCGTCATTATCGGTCGCAGTGAAGGGGAAGATCAGATACTGACGTTGCCAGTGGAAGAGATGGTGCAGCAGCACGCAGACAGGGTAGCGCGGGGGTAGTGAACTACCCCCGCCTCCCGATCAGGCATGGTGATGACGGTCATTGTCCAGACCGTCCTGCAGATCGCGATAGAGCTTCACCGCAGCACCGGCTACCGACGGGATGGTCAGCGCCAGAGCCAGCATCAGCGGAATACGCAGGAAATCCGGCTCACCCTGCAGGCCCGCCAGTACGGCGACCAGCGCGAGGGACAGCAGCACCAGTTCCACCAGATCCCGGCCAAGCGTTTTAGCGTTGAGACTGTTCATGGTGTTTCTCCTTGCTGTTAAATTGTGAACATGTGTGCACAATATGCCTGATCCGAGTTTGAGTCAACACCTGTACACAAATATTTTTGACCCGGCCGCGCTTGGCCTGTCAGGCCCCGTTGCGGCACACTCTCGCCCTTGTCCACCAGCCCCGGGGAGCGCAGTTGGCTGAGACACGTACCGTACTGATCACCGGCGGCGCCAGCGGCCTCGGTCTGGCGCTGGCGCGCGAGGCTGGCGCCCATGGCTTCCGCGTGGCGATTGCCGACGTCAACGAAAAGCGTGGCGAGGACGCCCGGCAGGGTCTCGCCGAACAGGGCGTGGACTGCATGTTCACGCTTTGTGACGTGCGCCGGGAAAAGGACCTGCGCAACGCCGTGCAACGCGTGGCCCGGCGCTGGGGCCGGCTCGATGTGATGATCAACAATGCCGGGGTCGCCGGTGCCGGCCTGTTCGAAGCGCTCAGCGACGACGACTGGCAATGGCTGCTGGATATCAACCTGATGGGGGTGGTGCGTGGCAGCCGCCTCGCCATCACCGAGATGAAGCGGCAGGGCTTTGGCCAGATCGTCAATATCGCCTCCATGGCCGGCCTGACCCCGCCCCCGGGTATGGCCAGCTACAACGTCGCCAAGGCCGGTGTGGTCAGCCTGTCGGAAACCCTGCGCTCGGAACTGGCGCCGATGAATATTCAGGTGACGCTGGTATGCCCGTCATTTTTCCGCACCAATCTGGGCGAATCCCTGCGCACACCCGATCCGGTCACCCGCGCCCGCTTCGAGCGACTGCTGGAGAACAATGACATGACCGCGGCAGAAATCTCCCGGGTGGTCTGGAAGGCGGTGCTGAAGAAGGAATTTCTGGTGATTCCGCATCGCGCCGCTGAAAAAGCCTGGCGACAGAAACGCTGGTTCCCGGAGAAGTTTTTTCAGGCGATGCAGTCACTGGGACAGAAGCTGCGACGCTGACTGCCGAAACCATTGTCCGGCATTGCGGGAACCTGGTACCGGAATCCGGAGAAGCGCCGGAAGGGCTGCCAAAGGCAACCCTTCTTCCTTGCCCGCTTACTGCTTGATCAACATAACTATATTGGTGAAATCATAGACCGGCTCACCCTCGGTCGTAACGGTATCCTTGTTGCTGAACACCAGCATGTTAAGGCCCGCCTTGTTCAGCACCACCGTATCGGAAGGACCCAGCGTCAAGGTCACGGTGGAGCCATCATCGGTCCAGGTGCCACTTAGCGGCTCAGAACTGGTACTGGCAAAGTTCGGGTCAAATGCGTTACGACATCCTTCCGGAGCACCACAGTCCCCGTTAAGGGCATCCACCAGAGAAGACCGGTTTTCATTGATCGTGCCCGTAAAGGTGCCGGCAAGATCAAGCGTGAAGGACCCCGAAGAGCTGAAGGTGCTAATTTCAGAGTACCCGTCAGCTGACGAAGCGGTTCCGCTGTTAGCGGCCAGCTCAACTGCCATTTCAATAAACGTGTAGGTCCCGGCCACGCTGCCATCACCGACAATGCCTTCAAGCGCGTCCAGTCGTTGAGAATTATCGTTGATTGCGGCAATCAGCGCAGCAAAGTTTGCGTTGACCTCCGATGCCAGAGCCGGGGTGCCTGAGCTAAAGGTTGTAGTATCCACTCCTGCCGTCACTTCACTTGCGATCGCGCCAGTGGAAAGCATGGTAGCCGTGAGGCCAATGAGGATTACTTTTTTCATTTCAATCACCTCTTGAGGTTTTTCCTGTTAACCAACGGCCTCACTGCCAGTTGGCTTCATCCCAGTTAAAGAGATCCCATACCGCACCCGTCGCCGTGCATGCTGCTGCCTGATCGTTGGGAATACAGGGGTCAGCATCATTCGGGTCAGCGTTATCACCCGTGCCGTCATTATCCGCATCTGCGGTTTCGGTCGGATCGTTCGGAAACGCATCCAGACCGTCCGGCACGCCATCAGCATCGGTATCACAGGCCGCTACGGTGTCGTCCGGCGTACAGGCATCTGCATCATCCGGATCAGCATTGGCGCCGACGCCGTCAAGGTCAGAATCGGTGTCCTCTGCCGGATCATTGGGGAATGCGTCCAGACCATCAGGGGTGCCGTCACCGTCGGTATCGCAGGCAGCCACGGTATCGCTCGGGTCACACGGATCCAGATCAGAAGGGTCGGCATTGTCACCGGTGCCATCGCCATCCAGATCTGATGACTCCGTCGGGTCTGACGGGAATGCATCACTGTTGTCGCCGACACCATCGCCGTCAGTATCCGTGGTTTCAGCGGGATCATTCGGGAACGCATCGGCGTTGTCGCCTACACCGTCACCATCGGTATCGGTGGTTTCAGCGGGATCATTCGGGAACGCATCGGCGTTGTCGCCAACACCGTCACCATCGGTATCGGCAGTTTCACCGGGATCATTCGGGAATGCATCGCCGTTGTCGCCAACACCGTCACCATCGGTATCGGTGGTTTCGCTCGGATCATTCGGGAATGCATCACTGTTGTCGCCAACACCGTCGCCATCGGTATCGGTGGTTTCGCTCGGATCGTTCGGGAACGCATCGGCGTTATCGCCAACACCGTCACCATCGGTATCGGCGGTTTCGCCGGGATCATTCGGGAATACGTCCGCGTTGTCGCCAACGCCGTCGCCATCGGTATCGGTGGTTTCACCAGGATCATTCGGGAATGCATCCGCGTTGTCGCCGATACCGTCACCATCGGTGTCCGCGGTTTCCGCCGGATCATTCGGGAATGCATCCGCGTTGTCGCCGACACCATCGCCATCGGTGTCCGCGGTTTCCGCCGGATCATCCGGAAACGCATCGGCGTTATCGCCTACACCGTCACCATCGGTATCAGCATCTTCGGCAGGGTCCAGCGGAAACGCATCATCGCTGTCCGGCGTGCCGTCACCATCCGAATCAGGCGCGACTTCCACCGGGCCCGGTATGGTGGTAGCCGTTTCCACACTGGCGTCCACCAGAGTGGTCACTCCCGTACTGGATTGCTCAGCGACCAACTGCCCCCCCATGTCGGTCACCGAGATGGTGGTACCTGGCACTGTCAGAGAAGACGGATCCACTGATACGCTGATGGCGACATTGGTGACGTCAGCGAAAGCCGTGATTGAGCCGGCGCTTCCATTACCGTCCAGCGCGCCGTCACTGAGGTCATCGGCGAGCGCCCTGAACATGTCTTCTGTGCTGGCAGTGGAGCCGGCGTTGTTGGTTCTGGCATCGTCTTCAAGTTTTTTTGCCACCGCGGCAACCGCCTCAACGGCGGTGCGGTATGCCAGTACCGCCTGTTGCGAGGGTGTGTCTACCGTGCCGGCAGTTATCACGGGTGGTTGCGCAAAAATATCGATGCCGTCAAGCAAGCCGAAACCAAAACTGCTTTTCACCTGCGCCTGGGCAACGATCAGTGCCGCCAGATACTCTTCCTCGCTGAGCACCGTATCGTTATTGCCACTGTAGCCGAGCGTGCTTTTGTCGGCATTCAGACGCGCCACCTCGACCACCATGGTGGTAAGCGGCGTTGCATAGGTGTTGGCGCCGATATCCGCAGCATCGCGCACGGTGGTCAAACGGCTGATAACAGGCGTGCCGCCCGTGGTCAGATCAACCGTGTCGCCATCGGCAGTCACTTCGACCAGTACTGGTCCGCTGGTGGCAGCAGGAATAGACAGGCCGGTAATGGCCGCAGCGGCATTGGTGGAGCCACTACCAAGCAGAGCCCCTTTCAGATCCGCTGCACCGACATCGAGTGCATAGGCGTTGACTTCGGCATTGGCGAGCGGCCCCTTCACGCCGCCACCCGACACTGCCGTGGTGGCCGGCGCAGAGGACGAGCCGCCGCCACCGTCTCCACAACCGGCAAGGGCTATCGCCGCTGCCAGACATAGTGGTTTCAGCTTCATGTGTGATTACTCCTTCCGAGCTTAAACTCATGGAATCACACTGATGCTGGCCAACCCGCCACAATTGTTCATCCCCCAAATGGGGTAAAGGTGCCGCTGTTACTCCGTTCACGCCCTGAGTTCAGCTTGTTACAGCACTTTCTTGAGAGTCTGCTCGAGCAGCGCCGCGAATTCCTCTGGCGTGTCCAGCTGAGGGAAGTGCTTTGCGCCAGTAATTACCTGCTCAGTCACATAGGGTGCACAACGCTGACGCGCCAGCTCCGGAATCATGTCGCCGTTGATTGCGTGAATCCCGACCCCTGTCTGCGACAGGGCCGCGTCGGGCTGCCAGCGCAACAGGTCACTCCACAGCGGCAGCGCCCAGCTTGTGTCCGCGCTGGCCATTTCGTGGTGCAACTGCGCCTTTAACGGCGCCGGTATATCTTCACGGGTATTACTGTCTACCAGACCCTGCATGGCACCGACGAAATCCGCTGCAAACGCCTGTTCGATTTTCCGAGCTTCTTGTTCCGGCAAATCGCCGTAGGGAATAACGAAGGTGTCCACCATTATCACCGCTCGCGCCTGATCCAGCAGACACGCCGCCTCCAGCGCCACAGCGCCACCCATGGAGTGGCCGACAAGAATCACCGGACGCACTCCCTGTTGGTCGATGATGTTCGCCAACTCCTGTGCAAGCGCCAGCACCGTCGCCGTCGCTGGCGGACTGGCGGCACTGTCACCATGACCCGGAAGATCCAGAGCCAGCACCTCGCCATACTGCTGCAACATCGACAGCACGCCGGCCCAGTGACTGCGCCGGCAGGTCCACCCGTGAATCAGCACAATCAGCGCATCTCCAGCGCCGGTGCGAGTTGCAGCGAGCTCGCCGGATACAGACGGAATCTTGTCAAACTTCACAACGGTTACTCCTGAAAAAAACCGATATACAGGCCGAAAGACCCTGTTTTCCCAGCGAAATACGTTAACATGTTGCGCAGACATGGAGAAATATGGGGCGGGAGATCTGACAGTGCAGCTATCAGAGCGTCAACGGCATGCGTTGCTCGACAGTCTTTATCTGGCACCATTCAATGATGCCGGATGGCAGCAGTTCCTGAACCAGCTGGTTGGAGTCACTGACAGCCGCTCCGCACGAATGCTGATTCTCAATAGCGACGCGGACGAGGTGCACAGCAGCATTCAGGTCAACACCGACCAGCGCGCCCACCTTGCTTATGTTGATCATTACGTCAACCGTTGCCCCTGGCGTACTGAGTTGAAGCAGAAAGTACCGGGCAAGCTTTACTCCACTTTTCTGGACCTTTCCTGCGACCAGCAAAGCTATTACAAATCCGAATTTTTCAATGACTGGGCAAAACCTCTGGATATCCATCACGGTGCCTGCGGCACAGTCTGGCGCCATAACGATCTGAATATACAGTTACTGATTCAGCGAACCGGCGGACAGGGCCACTTCTGCCACGAGACCATGCAAACTCTGAATGAGTTATTGCCTCACATCCGGCGCGCATTGCGTATTGAGTCCCTGCAGTGGCAACAGCGCCATCAACAGGCAGCCAGAGATCAGCAACAAAACTGCGCAGCAATGATGCTGATCAACGCGCAGGGACGGGTGGTGTATACCAGCAAGGAAGCCGAGGATTATCTGAGAGATACCGGCGCACTCAGCATACGCGCCGAACAACTTCAGCTGCGGCCGCCAAGCGCCCAGCAGGCGTTGATCGCAACACTGCAAAAAGTACTGAGCGGCCACCACGTTAGCGCCGGAAACATCGTATCCGTTGCACGTCCCGGCCAGCCCGACCTTCGCCTGCTTGTCATGCCGGTTCACCCGGAGGCAACAGACAATTCGCTATTTCCGTCGCGGGCATTCGCTGCCATATTCATTGTTGACATTGCATCCGAAGTGCAGGTCCGCGAGGGATTGCTTTCGGAGCTGCTAGGGCTGACCAATGCAGAAACACGCATTGCTGTGGCAATCGCTCGCGGCATGAGCCCTGCAGAGATGGCACGCAGCTACAACCTTTCGGTTCATACTGTACGCAGCCAGTTAAAAAGTGTTTTCAGAAAAACCGGGGCCTCGTCCCAGTCGCAACTGAGCCAGTTGGTACTCAACTCCCCGGCCGCCCAGCGTGGCCCTCGGCAGCCCGCCCCCTGTTTCAATCAGGTCAATAAAAACAGGTAGCGCTCCCGGGCACTGCGGCTCGACAACACCACGCTTACGCTGTCAGCAGACAGACATGACTATGCCATGAAAAACTGCTCGTCGCTGAGCGCGGACAGCGTTTCCGGCCCCGCCAGCATGCTGATCTTCAGCGACTCGGTGCGCGGCAACACCCGCGCCATGTAGAAACGCGCGGTTTCCAGTTTGGCCTGCAGGAATATCGCATCGCCCTGCCCCGCCGCCAGCATGTCCGCCGCCGTCACCGCCATTTTTGCCCAGCACCAGGCCAGACAGGCGTAGCCGGAGTACTCCAGATACTCGAATGCGGCAGACATCGGCAGTGCCGGGTCAAGACGGCCGCCCTCGATCAGCTTGTTGGTCAGCGCCAGCCATTCGCCGGCAATTTCTCCAGCACTCTCGACCAGATCAGCCGCCGTCTCATGCCGGGCATTTTCCTTGCAGAAGGCATTGATTTCGTCGAGCAACAAATCCAGCAAACGACGGTCCGAGCCGATCACCTTGCGACGCATCAGATCAATCGCCTGAATGCCGTTGGTGCCCTCGTAAATGCGGGTGATGCGCACATCGCGAACAATCTGTTCCACGCCGTATTCACGGACATAACCGTGGCCACCGAAACACTGAACACCGAGGTCCGCCACTTCACTGCCACGCTCGGTGAAAAAGCCCTTGCAGATCGGCGTCAGCAACGCCACCAGCTGATCCGCTTTTTGCTGCGCCTCGCCCTCGCCGTGAAGGGCAATATCAAGCTGCATGGCAGTGAAGTAACCGAGCATCCGACAACCTTCCACCAACGCCTTCTGGGTCAGCAGCATGCGCCGCACATCCGGGTGAACAATAATCGGATCGGCAGATTTATCCGGATACACAGCGCCGGACGGTGCCCGCATTTGCAAACGTTCGCGGGCGTACTCCACCGCGCCCTGGCGTGACAGCTCGGCAAGACCAAGACCTTCAAAGGCAACATCAAGACGTGCGCTGTTCATCATCGTGAACATGGCAGCCAGACCATTGTGCGGTTTGCCCACCAGCCAACCCACGGCGCCATCCAGATTAATGACGCCGGTGGGCGAGGATTTCAGGCCCATCTTTTCTTCGATTTTGGCAACCTTGACGCTGTTGCGGGCGCCCGGCTTGCCCTGCTCGTCAACCAGCACCTGCGGCACCAGAAACAGGGAAATGCCCTTCGGCCCGGCCGGCGCGCCCGGCAACTTCGCCAGCACCAGATGAATGATGTTGTCGGTCAGATCCTGATCCGACCAGGTAATGAAAATTTTCTCGCCGGTAATGCGATAGCTGCCGTCATCCGCCGGCTCGGCGCGGGTACGCAAAAGGCCAAGATCCGATCCGGCATGGGACTCGGTCAGCATCATGGTCCCGGTCCACTCGCCGGCGACCATCTTCGGCAGGTATTTCTGCTTCAGCGTCTCATCGGCATGCGCCTCGATAGCCCGAATGGCTCCCTGTGTCAGGGTGAACAGCGCGCACCAGGGCTGGTTGGCAGATTCGGCCATGTCATGAAAAATCATGCCGAGACTGTGCGGCAAGCCCTGACCGCCGAATGTCGGGTCACAGCTGATCGCGCCCCACTGCGCCTCGGTCAGCGCCTGCCAGGCGCCCTTGTAGGAATCCGGTGTCACCACCCGGCCGTTAACCATGTGGGAGCCGGTTTCATCACCATCACGGTAGGTCGGTGCCAGCACGTTCTCACAGAAGCGCGCGGCTTCCTCCAGCACCGGATCAATCAGGTCGGCGCCCACTTCGGCATGGCCGCAGGCACGGTAATGGCCCGGAAAATCGAGGACGTTGTGAACAAGAAAGCGGATATCGCGAAGCGGCGCCTTGTACTGCGGCATGGTATGCACCCCGTAACGGCTCTGGGAAAGAGCCGCAGGATGGCAGCGATGACCATGC
>JBFHPX010000019.1:0-15871 GCA_041592575.1 Alcanivoracaceae bacterium | reverse complement strand
ATCGCCAGCCGCGCTCTCTCTCCTGCTGTCAACGACTCTGGCACCGCTATTGAAATCACAGGCATCTTTGTTCGTTTGTTTGCGGATTTGGTCCAGGATAACTCCGAGGTCGAAGATCCGCGCATCGAGTATGACCGCATTGCAGTACCGGAAATCACTTTAAGTGATCTGTTTGAGGATGCCTTTAGTGCAATTGCACGTGACGGTTCAGGGACTATTGAGGTTGTAATAAGGACGCTAAAAGCACTGACTACACTTGCCTCCGTTGGCAATGAACAGATGGAACAACAGGCGCGGGAATCAGCGCGTTATGTGGTCGCACACGCGGAGAGATCACTCTCAGTGCCATCCGATATTGCGAAGCTGAAGACCGTGGCGGAGTTCGCCCGCTCGTAAGATTTCAGAGCGCCATCGGTAGAGGATCGCTGCCGCCCAACAGGGTGCTTGGTATAACCACTAACAATCGTCACCTTTAGCGCATTCGCTTCGCGGCAATAAAGCCGTAACACACCGAGTAAAGCGCCCATAAAAAAGCCCCGGGCTAGGCGCCCGGGGCAGCAGTAGCATGCGTTATCGCGTCGCTACAGGGTCAAGATATATTTCACCAGATCGCTGACCTCGCTCTGGCTTTGTGCACACCAGGGGTGTGGGGTGGCGGGCATGCCAATCGGCGCGGGCGTGCCCATTTCAGCCGGTCCATACTCGGCGCGCATCTTTTGATAATCCCAGTAGTAATGATCCTTGTCCCAATCCACGGTAACGAAGTACTTGTGGCGGGTGATGAACTTGTTGCGCTTGTAGCCGCGGTCAAGCTTGGTCCAGTACTTCGATTTTGGCACCCGGAACACATCGCCGCGACGGTTCAGGTCCGGCGTGGTAATCGGCTGATCGGCGCTGCCGGGCTGCGGCCGTACCGGCGGATGCAGGGTGTAGTACTGTTTGTACAGATCCGAGTTGGCATCGCAGCGGGCCGGAGACACCAGATCTTCCATGTTTCGCACATGTCCGTCGGACAGCAGGCCACGGCTTTGCACCCAGTACATGTCGCGCAGGAAAGTCGCGCGGATGGCCTGGGTTTCCTGATGGTAGATGGTGGGTGCAAAGAAGCGGCCGACCTCATCGAGGCGGATCATCTTCTCGTTGGTGTTGGCGCCAAGGCCATCGTTATGGCAGCTGCCGCAGTCGCGATCAAAGGTCTGTTTGCCACGGTTGACCGATGCCACCAGCGACGGGTAGGACTGCCAACCGCTGGCCAGGAACTGCCCTTCTTCAAGTGCCGGCACTTCGCGGGTATAGGTCACTTCCTTGTCAGGCTGGCTGATGTAGCCACCCCACCAGGTGCGCTTCGGCGGTTGCGGCTCCATCACCGTATAGGTCTCGGTCCTGGTGCCGGTGCCGGTTTGCGACAGCAACTGGCCGTTCTGCTTCAGCCAGCGATACATGCCGATATTGATCAGCAGCGGGTCATCCTTGTCCAGCTTGGTCATGTAGGCGGTCAGTGCTTGCAGTGGCGCCTTGCGCATGGAGCCCACCGCGCCGTCCGGTTCTTCGGCATGAACATAGGAGCCTTCAAAGCCGACATAGGATTCGGTGTGCGAGAGCGAGCGACGAATCGCCATGTAGTTGGTCACGTTCGGGAAGGCGACCGGCGAGAACTGATAGTCATTGTCGACGTGGCTGCCTTCGCCATTGAGTCGCACCATGTTGTGCTCACCCGTGCCTGGTGGCATGTGGTACAGCAGCATGTCTTTTGCCACGCCGTCCTTGCCACGATCCCACGACGGGCCTTCTTCATCGGCATAGATACCGTCGAAGGTTTTAAAGGGCGTCTGCAACACTGCCCACTTCACCGACCATTCCGGGTTGGGCAGGCCAGGAAAGACTTTGGTCTTCTGCTGCAGATTAGTGTCCTGATAGGTGATTTGATAACCGTGACACGACGCGCAGTTGAAGCCGATAAACTCGCCCGGGCCGGTATAAGGGCTGTTGCCTTCTGCAGAGCGATAACCTACCCAGCCGCTGTTGCGGGTATTGCCTTCATGCCTGGCACTGCCGATACCGAAAAGTCCGGGCACCGGTGTCGGCTGCGGGTACTGCTCAAAATAGACATCATCAATGGCAACATCCGGCACCTGGCCGCGTACGGTTTTATAAGCACCGAACAACTTTCTCGGGTCGGCCCTTTTTCCGGTAATCGGGTCAAAGGCCAGGTAGTTGAAGATCGACCACCAGTCCAGATTACGCACGTTGTGATTCAGGCCGATATTGTAATCGTAGGACCAGAATATTTTCTCACCCTGGGCATACATGGGGCCAAACCCGGGATTGTCCACGTTAACGGCGATCGGCACGCTGGCTACGGGATCGCTCAGTTGGGACACGACGTCGCAATTATGCTGGAAGGTATCACTGATGATACGTGAGGTCTGCGCATCAATGACATTATGCGGCTGACCCGGACGAATCAGGGATTCATTCGCGCCAATACGCTTTTGCACTTGCACCACCAGCGGGCCACTACTGGCATGATCCGGCACTCTGAAGCGGATGGTGTTGTCATCCCAGTGCCGGACATTCTTCTTCCAGAAGTCCTGCTGGTTATCAGTTTCATAATTGACCTGGTCGATAATAGACATCTTTTGCTCAAAGATCTTCAGGTCGGTTTCGAGGATGCGCGTGTTGCCCAGCATGATCTTGCTGAAATCGATATCTACTCCATTACCGAAGTTCGAGCCTTTCAGGACAACAATATCCCCTGGCCTTAACGTCGGCGCGGCACTACTTGCCGGCGTCCAGACATCCACACCGTTGACCTTGATCCTGTCGATAATGGGCTGGCTGATGCCCATGGCGGCGGAGTCATAGCGTGCCGCTTCGCGATTGTAGTCGGTGCTGCAGATCTCTTCCTGATGAGGAAAATCCCCGGGCAGCACCAGGTCCAACGCTGCGTTTGCGGCGTCGGATGCCGCCCATATACTGATCATCAGGATGCTTTTGTATCGATTCATTATTTCTCTCCCCCCTTTTCTATAATCTGTTATTAGAACCACCAGCCGAACCAGCTTGAGCTTGCTTCCTTGTCAAACTTGCTGGCGATCTTGCGGAAGAAGTACAGATGGTCCTCTTCCATATCATTGAGAACGTATTCCGGATTGGCCGAGTTCTTGACGATGACGATGTTTCTGGCCGGGTCGACATAAATGAACTGATTGAAAATGCCGATCGCCATGTAGTCGGGCTTGTTGTCCGGAATCCACCACTGGTAGCCATAGCCCCAGCTGTCATTGGAAAGCGGGTTGTCGCCCGGCGTCAGTTGCGGCGCGGAGGTATCCAGCGAGTCAGCAATCCATTGCGCCGGCACAATCTGGTTGCCGCGCAGCTTGCCGTTGTTGAGATACATCAAGCCGAACTTGGCGTAATCACGCAGCGTGGCATTGACGCAGCAATAGGTGGCTTCGACACCGTGCGGGTCGGTCACCCAGGTGGCCGCGCTTTCTGCGCCCATGGGCTGCCACAGATTTGTGGCCATAAAGCGCGAGACGCTTTGACCGGTGGCTCTGGAGAGCACCATGCCGAGCACCTGGGTATCGCTGCTGGCGTAGTAGTTATGCGTGCCTGCCGGATCGCGTTTGTCCTTCAGGCTGTAGATGTATTCATCGTTGGAGTCCAGATTGGCGGAGAGTAACTGGAACGCATCTGAATTCGGGTTCGCGCCGGACTCTTCGAAGGCCACACCGGAGGACATTTGCAGCGCATTCCTGATGGTCACATCGTGGTAGGCAGTGTTCATCAACTCCGGAACATAGCTGGACACCAGGTCATCCACGCTGGAAATAAAGCCCTGTTCCACCGCAATGCCCACCAAGGCAGAAGTCAGCGACTTGGCCACAGACCAGGAAGTGAATCGGGTGTGTCTGGTCGAACCAAGGCGGTAACTTTCATAGACAATTTCGCCATTCTGGATGACAAGCAGACCACCGGTGCCGGTGCGTTGCAGGAACCAGTCCGTCGATATGGGAAGCCCGTTGTAGTTCTTGAAGGACAGCGGCAGATACTTCTGAGTACGCGCCCTGGGCAGCTGATAAGGGTCCGTCGACGCAGGAACGGTCTGGTGAATGTAGGTTTGCGGGATGGTATTGAATAACGTCAGTAGCTCAAGTGAGCCGCCACCACAGCCGCTGAGTGAAAAAATGCAGATCAATAGCAGAGTGCGCTGCTTCATGTTTCCCGCCCCTTGTTGTTTTGTCGTTGTTATTCGGGGAAGAACGCTGAAATCGGCGATGCCGAGTATGCCTGGCCTTCCCTGCCTTTATGGCTTGTATGGCCACAATGCCCACGCGGTCCAGGCAAACCGGCCGCGCTGTTTGGGTCACGGCAACATAGCACTGCTGCTTCGGGCTAGTGGCTCTGATTGCTCACATTAACTGCCATTGTGTATTCATTAACTGCCGTCTTCGGTAGAACGGAGCGCCGACAAAAGCAAAGTACGACGATCGACGTATCCGACGTTGCACGCGCTCCAGCAAACGCCGCACTGGGAATGCGGGAGCGCGGCATGATCTTCGATTTCGGTCGCTACTCTGGGCAAGCCGCGCATCTGTTGCCGAATGCGCTTGAGCGTCACGGCATTCGTTGTAGTATGAATCCAGCTGATCCACGGAGCGGAGTTGAGAGGTAAAACGGGGCTACGAATGGCATTATCCGGATACATCAATCAATGGCACAACCGAAGCTGATTGAGTCGGCCCTGGACGATCTGGCCAGGCTGAGGCTCCGGGGGAATGGTCGGATTAATGATATGAACAGGCTTTGTTCCACTATTTCACTGATTATCACGATTTCATTCTTTGCTGCCTGTGGTGGTTCTTCCGATAGCAAGAGCGCGTCGGAGCCAGACCCGCAAGCGCGCGGTTATGCATTGGGCTTCACCCCCTGGCCTTATGATGCAAGCTCAGAAGCGGTCAATTTCGTTTACGCCGAAATTATCTCAAGGGGAGATATTATTGCCCATCATCTGGATGGAGGGATTCCCTGGCAGGAGGCCCTGGATGGAGCTGCCTGGCCGGCCGCTGTTGAGGAGGAGCTGAACACTCGTGTCGCCAATACGCCATCGGATAAGCTGGTCTATCTGGCGGTTAGCCCTTTCAATACGGCGCGCGATAATTTGGCTGGTTATTGGAATGATTCCGGCACTGGCCAGAGTCTGAGCGCTCCCTGGGATGGCCGTGACTTTGATTCAGAAGAAGTGATTCAGGCGTATATCAATTTTTCTAACGACGCGATTGATCGCTTTAATCCTGATTACTTTAACCTTGCTTTGGAGGCCAGTGAGCTTGCGCTTAATGATGCGGTAAGGTTCGAGAAATTTATCGTGTTCGTTCAGCAGGTTTCCGAGAGCTTGAGAGCGGATTACCCGAATCTGAAACTGATGCTGAGTGTGGCGATGAAATCGCCAGATTCTGACAATGCCAATATAATCAATACTCAAGTCTCGAAAATCGTTCAGTACGTTGATGTGGTTGGGGTAAGTATTTACCCATATGTTTTTTTTGATCATGCTGATAAAGGCGATCCGGACAACCTGCCGGAGAATTGGCTGTCGCAGATTCAGGCTGTCGCCGCTGGCAAGCCGCTGGCAGTTACTGAAACAGGATGGATTGCGGAGCGATTAACGGTCCCGGCCTTTTCGGTCGATGTTGTTGCCGACGAGATGGACCAGGATGCTTATTTGCGGGTGCTGTTTGATGAGGCCGGAGAGCTGAATGTGGAATTCATCGTTTGGTTTTCTATCGTTGATTATGATGCCTTATGGAATGGCGTATTGGGCCAGGATGACGTTGCACGTATCTGGCGCGATACCGGGCTATATGATGAAAGCCTGAATCCGCGTGTGGCTCTGGCAAGGTGGCAGCAGCAACTGGATATTGAGCTGGCTGAATAGGGTGGCTGACAGAGAGCCCGGTGCAGCCGATTCCCGCGACAATTTCTATCAAAGCCGTTGATTGAGCCATGTAGCGACGCTCCCGGCAGTGTTAAGCTGTCTTGCCAGTCGCGCCCATTCTTCCGCCCCGGAGCCAGAAGCATAACGGTATGTTGAATCTATTTCTCGTCCTTATCGGAGTATTGCTGCTAACCGCCGGAGGAGAGGCTCTGATCAGGGGTTCTCTGGCGGCGGCGAAGCGCATGGGCGTTTCACCGCTACTCAGTGGCCTGCTAATTGTCGGGTTCGGCACTTCTGCTCCGGAGCTGGTGGTTTCGGTCGATGCCGCATTGAATCAGAGACCTGATATAGCAATTGGCAATGTTGTCGGAAGTAACATCGGCAACATCCTCCTGATCCTCGGCATGTGTGCGCTGATTACCCCGCTCGCGGTAAAGCCACTGGTGCTAAGGCGAGATGCCGTTACCGTGGTTGCTGCAAGCGTTCTTTTCATCATGCTGGTCGGGGGAAACGCCCTTGTCAGATATGATGCTGCGATTTTCCTGCTCGCACTGCTGGGCTATCTGGTCTGGGCATACAGGACGGAGCGTTCAGGAGTGGCGCCCTCTGCACAGTTGCACACGGCTGAGGCCGAGGAGCTAACAGCGCTGCCGAAAACAGCGTTGTGGATCGTTGCAGCAGTGGTGCTGGGCCTGATGCTTTTGATAGTGGGTTCCCAGGTCTTGCTACAGGGCGCGGTAGGAATAGCGGAGTCGTTCGGGCTTTCCGAGGCAGTTATTGGTCTGACCCTTGTCGCGGTCGGCACTTCCTTGCCGGAGCTGTCAATCTCCGTCATTGCAGCCTTCCGACGCCACGCCGACGTCGCGATCGGCAACATTCTCGGGAGTAATATTTTCAATCTTCTGGGGATACTCGGCATATCCGCCGTGCTGCAGCCGCTTCCGGTTCATGACCGGATTTTGCAGTTTGATCAGTGGGTTATGTTGGGAACTTCTCTGGTTCTGCTGCTGTTCCTTTACACCGGCAGTCGGCTTAGCAGGCTGGAAGGCGGGTTGCTGCTGCTCGGGTACGGAGTCTATGTCGTGTTGAGCTTCACGATGTTCTGATGCGTCAGCAGCTTCTGGTAGTGTAGGCGGATGTGGCCGATGAGGGTTTGCGCTATTCCGAGTCACGGTTCACCAGTGCTCGCGAGATCGTCCTGCCCGGCCACAAGTGGTTAGCATGCTTTATAACAGCGGGAACTCGATGCCATGTTTCGAATCCGGAAAATCCTCGACAGCACGTCCAGTGCAAACCGGGATGCCATAGATCAGGTGGTCAAGATATTTTCCGGGCAGTTTCCGCTGGCGCGCCAGGAGGATCTGAAGAAGATCCCGGAGCAGCTTGATCATCCGCTGAAATATCAGTACCGCTCGGTGCTGTTTGTGGCGGAAAGCGGCACTGGCAAGATCAAGGGTTTTGCCATGTTGCTGCATATGGAAGACGTAGGCATTGGCTACCTCGAGTTCATATCGGCCGCCAAGGGCGGAACGGGAGGAGGGGTCGGCGGCGCACTTTATGAGCGGGTCAGGGAGGAGTGTGTCTCACTGAAAGCCAAGGGGCTGTTCTTCGAGTGTGCAGTCGATGATGCTGCAAAAATTAATGACCCGGTAAAGCTGAAGGAGAATATAGCGCGGCTGAAGTTTTATGAGCGCTACGGTGCCTACCCGGTGGAGAATGATCTGTATTCCGCTCCTGCAGAGCCCGGCGATCAGGAGCTTTACTATTTGATGATGGACGGGCTCGGTCTCGGCGAGACGATTAGAAAAGTACAGGCAAAGAAGATTGTCAGAGCTATTCTCGTACGCAAGTACGGTGCGCTAATTTCCGCTGAGCAGATTGATGAAGTGGTGGGCTCGTTCTCCGGCGACACACTGAAGTTGCGTGCTCCACGACACATCAAGAAGCCAGCTTCCAGTCAGGTGCCGGCCAGAAAAAGCAGGCCCATTACTCTGGTTGTCAACGAAGGACACAGCATTCATCACGTCAAGGATCGCGGTTACGTCGAAGCCCCTGTCAGGCTGTCGACTATCCTGACAGCGCTCGACAAGACCGGGCTGTTCTCGCGAGTTGAGCCGAAGCGAGTCAGTGAATCCGTCATCAAGAAAGTACACCTGCCTGCCTATGTGGATTATCTACGCACATCCTGCTCGAAGTTGCCTGCCGGAAAATCCATGTATCCCCAGATATTTCCGTTGCGAAACCTGATGCGGCCACCCAGGGATGTGGAGATGCAGGTCGGGTATTATTGTCTGGACACTTTTACGCCGTTGAATAGTAATGCTTATCTTGCGGCACGCGGCGCGGTGGACTGCGCCATGACCGCGGCCAATGCAGTGCTCGATGGCGAGATGATTGGCTATGCCCTGGTTCGTCCTCCCGGGCATCATGCCGAGCGCAGGGCATTCGGTGGATTCTGTTACTTCAATTCTGCTGCGGTCGTGGCGAACCACCTGAGTGATTACGGCAAGGTCGCTGTTCTTGATATTGATTTTCATCATGGCAACGGCACTCAGGACATCTTCTATGAGCGCAGCGATGTGCTGACGGTATCGATTCATGGCGACCCGAAGTTTGCCTACCCGTACTTTGCCGGATTCCGGGATGAAACCGGCAAGAATCAGGGCGAGGGGTTCAATATCAATTATCCACTTGCGGAAGACATCGATCCGGCGAAGTATCTTGATACCCTGGCAGCCGCGCTCCGACGTATCAAGGCATTCGCTCCAGCATATCTGGTTCTGTCGCTGGGTCTGGATACAGCCAAGTCGGACCCCACCGGGACGTGGCGTCACGGCGTCGAGGATTTCTTCCGCATCGGTGAAGTGATCGGTGCGCAAGGACACCCGACGGTTGTAATTCAGGAAGGGGGCTACCGTACGCAAACGCTTGGCGCTAACGCGGGCCACTTCTTTCAGGGTCTGTGGAAAGGCTTTTATGGCGATGCGGACGGCGCGGTCACCGGGCGCCAGCGGTCGCGGAAAAAGTAACGGCAGAGCGCTGCCGTGTCTGGCGCTATTTCTTATCTTCCCCGTCGGCTCGCTGGTCGGTTGAAACCGATGGCGCCGCGATGGATGGCGGCGTGGCTGCGCTATCAGCCGGCAGATTCTCCGGGCGGAAATCCATGTAGTACTCCTGCGATTCCGGCAACACTTCCAGTGCCGATACCGGCGAGGTGTACATCTGGTCGTAGCTCGCGTCCTCCTCGTCTTCGGTATCGCGCATGCGCAGCGTCAGGGTCTGGTTTTCGGTGTCGAAATAAACGTTGGCATTGCGAAGCCGTGTCCATAGCTGGCGAGTATCCGGGTCAACGCCGAACCAGCTGGCTATCTGTTCGTTGCTCAGCCCGGGTGCTGCTTTCCGTGGCACATGTTTGCGAAAGCGCCACTGCTGGAATAGCGCCCAAACATACAAGGTGCCGCAAATGAATCCGATAGCGGCAAGATAGAACCAGGTGAGCTGCTTGAGATTGGTGAGCCCTTCAACCAGGTCCTTGTCCTCGAATGCTACCGCCAGATCCATATACCAGAAGAACACCTGTAGCGCCGGCTGCCAAAGCCAGAGCAGAAAAGCCCAGAGCAGTATGGTCAGCACGGCGTCGCGCAGATGAAGCCGCCAGCTCATCACGCCACGCTGCTCAATGATGACGTCCTCGGGGTTCATGCGGTAGATGCGTGATGAAGGGCTCATTCTCGCGGCTCCTGATGCAGGCCACGATCCGGGCTTTTCCAGATTGCCGCCTTGCCATTTTCGCGCTTCCACGCTTTCGGAAAGCCCGCCACGGTAGTGAACACGTTAAGGATCCAGTACACCATCGGATACCAGACCATCCAGAAGTAGTAGCGTCGAAGCCCGGGCTCATAGCGCGCATCAATATGCAGGCTTATCGAGAATTGCAGCAGGCAGGTGACACCGAGGATGACCCCGTGCCAGCCCGGCAGCAACGTGGGTGTGACGAATGGCAGGTTGACGAAATGGGAGAGGATCCAGATAAAAATAAGCCCGGTTACCAGATAACTCCACAGCACGCTCAGGCTGTACTCGACAAATACCGGCCACATCCTGCGACCCTGCCATTGCAGCAGCTCGCGGCCATGACGCAGGGCCACCTCTGCGCCGCCCTGTGCCCAGCGCAATCGTTGTCGCCAGATGCCCTTGAGGGTTTCCGGCATCAGGATCCAGCACAGCGCCTTCGGCTCGTAACGGATATCCCATTGTTTGAGCTGCAAGCGCCACGATATGTCGATGTCCTCGGTGGCCATGTCGGTGTTCCAGTAGCCGACCTGCTGCAGGGCGGAGCGTCGAAATGCCGCCACCACACCGGAGACGGTGAACACACATCCGTAGATCCGCTGTGCCCGTTTGATCATGCCGATAATGGAGGCGAACTCGCCCACCTGGATCTTGCCCAGCAGCGATGTGCGGTTGCGAATACGTGGGTTGCCGGTGACCGCGCCCACTTTCGCAGAGGACAGGAAGTTGCTCATGATCCAGTGGGTGGCATTGGGGTCGAGCAGGGCATCGCCATCGATGCAGATAAGGTAGTCCGAGCAGGCGGTCAAGGCGCCGACGCGTAACGCCATGGCCTTGCCCTGATTCTGTTGCAGATGCATGACCCGGAGCTTGTCATGCTCGCGCGCCAGACGATCAAGTACTTCGCCGGTGTTGTCGGTGCTGGCATCGTTGATTGCCACGACTTCAAAGAACGGCCAGTTCTGCTGCAGCAACGACAGAATGGTCTCTTCGGCGTTATGTCCCTCGTTATGGCAGGGCACCAGCAGTGATACAAACGGATATTCGCGCAGCGGTACCAGTTGGGTGTGGTCGCGACCGCCAACATTTTCCCAGTGATAGCGGTAGTAGAGCCCGCCAAACATCCACAGGTAAGCCATGAATATCGGGTAATAAAATGTGAAGCCGGAAAAGAACTCCCGGATGTCATTCATGCGCTACCCCCGGAAGCATTACTGGAATCTCCAGTCGAACCGCGCAAAAATCGCGCGAGTCTGCTCGTTATTGCCATCATACATGCGGTCCAGCCACTGCAGGCCAGCGCTGGCGGAAAATTGCCGACTGAAACGGTAGCGGTGTTCGTATGTCAGGTCCCAGATTGGCGCGGCGGAAAAGTCGCTTTGTGTTGCAACACCAACACCGGCGACAACATTGTGTTCCCAGTGGTCACCGGGCCAGGCGTTCAGGCGGCCGGTGTAGTCGAGCTGCACTTGCGCCGCTGAGGTGGACTTCGGGCTGAAGTAGGGCGTGTCGGTTTTGCTGTTGCTGCTGAAGCCGATGTACTGACGTAACAGCAAGCGGTGCGGGGCGTCACGATACAGTGGCTGGGAGCCGGACAGATCGATCTCGAGCCGGTCGTTGCTGTCGGTGAAACGGGTTTGCGTGGCCCGCGCCCGGTAGTGATGGCCATCGTGACGATGGTGCCGCACAGCAATACCGGCAGAGCGGGCTTCAATGTCGTTGATCGCCGCACGAATGGGGGTGCGATCGGTATCTTCCTGCAGGTCGATATCCATGCCCCAGTGATCCGACAGCTCCAGATGGCCAGCCAGCGTCAATCCGGCGGCTTCACTGGCGTTTGTCTGCTGATGCCAGCCGAGCGTCAGTCCCCAGTCGCGGTGCTCGGTCTGAACGCCAAGTCCATGGCGCCGTATGCTGCCACGGCCGCCCTGGTATTCGGCATGGTTGTGGTGGCGGTAAACAAACAGCCGGGTGTCGTTGAAACGCCGCCAGGCCGGGCTGTACAGCGTTTGCCCGTGCGCGCTGCTGTTGCTGGCGCGGTTGATGCCATCGCCGTCAGTCCAGGCGCGACGCCAATCCGCCCGCAGGCGCGCCCCGGCGGCGGTGTCCAGCTCTGCCAGCAGCACCGGGCCGCCGGGATCGTCCGGGTATAGCTGCCGATAACGCGCCAGCAGGCTGGCGGCGTCGGCATAGCGGCCCTCGTCCGTGGCCGCGCGAATCCCGGCGCGCAGCAGTGGGCCGCTGTCGGGCTCCTGCATGGCGATCTGTTGACGCTGTAACGCCGCCCGACGCGGCCAGCCTTGCCAGCGGTAGATCTGCGCCAATTGTAAACCGGCACCCAGGTCTTCCGGCGCCTGCCGGACCAGTTGCTCGGACCGTGACTGAGCTTGATCGAGCTTGCCGCGCCAGGCGATCTGGTTGACCGCCTGCTTCTCCCGTTCCAGTGCTTCGGCAGCGCTGTCGTCAGCGTTCTGCACCGGCGTGACCAGCTCGCCGGCAGGTGTTTGCTGCGCTGCCGCCGGCGGGTCTGCCGGCAGCAGCGGTGGCGCTGCGACGCGCAAGGATCGGGCGGGGCTGGTTGTCGGCGCTGCTGCTTTAGAGGGTGGCGATGGCAGGGCAGGCGACAGGATCGCTGCCGGTAAGTCCAGTGCTGGCAGATCAGCAGCAACCGCATCATCGGCAGCAGTGGGCGCGCGGTCTTCGACGGCAACGGTCCCGGCAGGCTGCGCTGCGCCCGCGGGCTGGCCACCGGCAAGGATGTCTCGCAGCCAGTCCGGCGCACGGCGCATATCGGTGTCATGCCTGAGGCGATCGAGCTCCCGATGTTCACCGGCCCAGCTCAGCACCGCCATATAGTCCCAGAGCAGGGCATCGTCCTGCGGTGCCAGCTTGCGCAGACTCCGTAGTCGCTTTAGCGCTTTGCCGGTGTCGCCCTGTCGAGCCAGGATAACCGCCGCCTCACGGGCTTGGCGCAGACCTCCCTCGGACATCTGTCGTGCATCGCGTGATCCGTCCAGCAACGCCCATATCAGGGCAGCGATGACTGTTATGACGAGCAGGGACTTCACTGTAGCGTGCAAACGAACTCCGCCAAACCGTGCAACAAAAAGCATGGTAGCGCACCGAAGCCTGCTAACCCCAGCGAAAACTGATCCGGTTTTCTACGCCGGCGTTAACCTGCCACGGCAGTCGGTTTGGTTACCAGGCGTGTCGTCGGGAAGTGACAGGTGAAGGTGCTGCCCTTGCCGATTTCGCTTTTGATTTCCAGCCGTCCCTGATGCCGGATCATGATGTGTTTGACGATGGCCAGACCAAGGCCAGTGCCGCCGGTTTCGCTATGGCGGCTGCTGTCCGGGCGATAGAAACGTTCGGTCAGGCGCGGAATGTGGGTGGGGTCAATGCCGTAACCGTTATCGCTGACCGAGAAATGTGCGCCGCCTTCGTCCTGCCAGTAACGGATTCGAATTTCGCTTTTCGCCGGCGAGTATTTCACCGCGTTGCTTATCAGGTTGCCGAAGGCGCTTTCCAGTTCCGCCGGGCTGCCAATCAGACGTGCTTCCTTCGGTACTTCAACACTGATCTGCTGCTGTTTATCACCACTAAGTGACTCGGCATCATCGCGCATTCGTTGTAGCAGGCCATGCAGAGCCACCGCTTGCTGCGCGTCTTCCGGCTGGCTGTTCTCGAGTCGTGACAGCATCAGCAGGTCGTGCACCAGCGCCTCCATGCGTGAGGATTGCTGGTTCATCTGTGAAAGCGCCCGGCGCAGCCTGGTCTGATCATCCGGCACTGAGACGAGCAAAGTTTCCAGATATCCTTTCAGTACGGTTAATGGTGTTTTCAGTTCGTGGCTGACGTTGGCAACGAAGTCTTTTCGCATCTGTTCGAGTTTGTGCAGGCGGGTGACGTCACGAACAAGGATAAGACGGTCGCCAATGCCAAACTCGGTGACACGGTATTGCAGGATCCGGTTGTCGTCTTTCGGTGATGCCAGCTCCAGCGGTTCGCGAAAATGCCGTTGCTGAAGATACTGATAAAGACGCGGGTCGCGAATCAGGTTGGTGAGTACCTGATTCATATCCTGAGTCTGACGAAAGCCGAGAAACTGTTCCGCAGTATGATTGAAATACTCCAGCCGGCCGTGTCGATCAATCAGCAGTACGGCATCTTCCAATGCATTCACGGACGACTGGGCACGCTGAATGATGCCGGCCAGTTCCTCCCGGGCGCGGCGTTCTTTGCGAAAAAGGTGTTCAAGATGGGTGTACAGGTCGCCCCAGAGGCCGGAGCTGTCCGGTGGTTCGGTGTGCTCTTTCCGGGTAAGCCAGGAATACAGTTCAAAAAGCTGGCGTACATGCCAGACAATGTACCCGGCCAAAGCGATCACCACGGGCCAGAGACTGTCGAGGGAAATGCCAGCCAGCGCGCCAATGCCTGACAGGATCAGGATGCGGTTGATCTCGCTGACCAGTTTTGACTTCATGCTGCGTCCCTCACGTCGGGAGCGTCAGTATAGGTCCGTCGCGATCAGGACGCGACGGCGGTTTTGGTGGAAAACCGATAGCCGGTGCCGCGCACGGTCTGGATAAAGCGATCAAAGTTATGTGGCTCCAGCGCCTTGCGCAGGCGACGGATGTGGACGTCGATGGTCCGGTCTTCGACGTAGACGTTGGCGCCCCAGACCTGATCGAGCAGCTGGGTGCGCGAATAGGCGCGTTCCTGATGGGTCATGAAAAATTCCAGCAGGCGATATTCGGTCGGGCCCATGTCAACCGGCTGATCGTTGGCGGTGATGCGGTGGCTGACCGGATCAAGGCACAGGCCTTCGATTTCGATCGCCTTGTCGGCACTGCCGGCGCCGCTGCGGCGCAGCACGGCCTTGATGCGGGAAATCAGTTCGCGGGTGGAGAACGGTTTGGTGATGTAATCGTCGGCGCCGACTTCGAGGCCCTGGATCTTGTTGTCCTCTTCGCTTTTCGCGGTGAGCATGATGATCGGGATTTCACTGGTGGTGTCATCGCGCTTTAAGCGCCGCGCCAGTTCGATGCCGCTGATGGACGGCAGCATCCAGTCGAGCAGCACCAGGTCCGGGCGCTGGTCGACAATAATTTCGTGGCCGCGTTGGGCGTTGTCGGCTTCGAGAACGTCGAAGTCCGCCAGTTCCAGCGCGACTGCCACCATTTCCCTGATGGCCGGTTCGTCATCAATGATCAGGATTCTGTGCTTGGCCATGTCCAATACTTCTCTCTATGTGTATGGAGGCCTATTTGATTGCGTTTATATGACAGGGTTATGACAGGGGAGGCAAGTTCTGGTCCGGCTGGTTTAAGGGTGGCAGTGATCCGCCCGGGCATTCGGGCTGCATGGCCCCTCCGGGACACGCACGAGTACGTCCCTGTAGCTCTTCTCCGCCATCCATGGCTCCGAAGGTCCCGGAGGGGCCAAGCCGGAGAAGTTCACTGCCAAGCCAACTAAACGAGGTGGTAGTCAGACCAGATAGTCAGCCAGCAATCCGACAAACACTGCCAAGCCGACCCACTGGTTATTCAGGAACGCCTGGAAGCAGCCATCGCGACTGCGTTCACGCATCAGCCAGTGCTGGTAGTCGAACAACCCGGCCGCCACACCCAGCCCGGCCAGCCAGAACCCGCCAAAACCCAGCTGCCGCCCCAGCAGCCAGAGCGCAAACAGCGCCATGCCCTGCAGCGCCCCGATCATCAGCCGGTCCATCTCGCCAAACAGGATCGCGGTGCTTTTCACGCCGATCTTCAGATCGTCATCCCGGTCGACCATCGCATATTCGGTATCGTAGGCCACCGTCCAGAGCAGGTTGGCGGTGTACAGCAGCCAGGCGATCGCCGGCACGCTGTTGGTTTCGGCGGCAAAGGCCATCGGGATCGCCCAGGAAAAGGCGGCGCCGAGCACCACCTGCGGCAGGTGGGTGTAGCGCTTCATAAACGGGTACAGCACCGCCAGCGCCAGAGCGCCCAGCGACAGCAGGATGGTGAAGGTATTCAGGAACAGCACCAGCACAAAGGCCACGGCGGCCAGACCGGCGAACAGCATCAGCGCCTGCCGGCCGGACAGCGCACCGGTGGCCAGCGGTCGGCCTTCGGTGCGCTTTACATGTCCGTCGAT
>JBFHPX010000018.1:0-15884 GCA_041592575.1 Alcanivoracaceae bacterium | reverse complement strand
TAAGCAAGCGGTTATCAAACAACAACCCCCAGAGCTTTTGCAGATCGATCTCGTCATTATGGTGCTGCACTGTCTGGATTTCCGGTCCAAGTGCGGACATCGTGCGATCCTTTTGTTATAGGCGAGTCAGCCAGGCGCTACTGGCTTGCTCTATCAACCTGTACACATGTTCAAACGTTTCCCGGTCGCGCTGGTAAGGATCAGGAATGTCATGCCCGCCATTCCAGTGACTGAGCAGAAAGGTTTTACCGCTGGCCATGGGAAAGCGCTGCATCAATTCATGACGCTGGCCTCTGTCCATCACCAACAGCAGATCTGCACCGCTGCTAATCGCACTATCCAGTTGTCGCGCCTGATGTGGCGGACAGATCAGGCCGTGTGCTTCCGCCACCTCACGGGAGGTGCCGTACATCTCCTGACCAACCATGGCGGCAAGGCCTGCAGAGCTGATATTTTTATCTGGTGCCCCGGCAAGCAGCATGGCTGCAGCCGTTGGGCTGCGGCAGATATTGCCGGTGCATACCACCACAATTCTGTCAAACACGGTTGCTGAACATTTTGGGCCCGGCGGTTACATATCGCGAATTTCTGCATCGGTGCGAGCACCAAGATACAGCGCATTCACGGTAGGCAGCAGATTGCTGATGATACGGTTCCAGCGGGCAATCGGCGCGGCGGTGACATATACGATGTCACGCGGCTGCATCTGGAAATGATCGGCAATCACCAGGGCGGTGGCGCTACGGGCATTCAACTGGAATACATCGATGCGCGGGGCACCGTTCTCGTCTCCGGCCCGCATTACGAAAATGCCGCGGGCATTGGCAGACAACTCACGGATGCTGCCGGCTTCCGCCAGCGCGCCGGCCAGTGTCAGACCATTGCGATCCATCATCACCTTACTGGGCCTGTTGACCTCACCCAGTACAAACACCTTGCTGTCGTTATTGTTCGGCACATGCAGCACGTCGCCGTCTTGCAGCAGAATGTTCTGGCCGGTGTCACCGTCCACGTAAAGGGAAGCCAATGACAGTGAATAATCCTGACCGTCACGGGTCAGCGTGGCACGCTGCCAGTCGGCGTCCGCCGAAACGTCACCCGCGGCCGTGATGGCATCAATCAGGCGCAGCGGCACATTGCTTACTGGCAACGGCCCGGGTTTGTTTACCGCACCGGTGACATACACGCGCTGTGAACGAAATGCCGCAACGGTGACATCCACTTGCGGGTCTTCGATATAACGACGCAGCTTACTGGTAATCTGCTCGCGAATGGTGGCCACGTTCATGCCCACCACTTCTATCTTGCCGACATAGGGATAGAAAATGGTGCCATCGGCATGCACCCAATTCCCGGCCTCCGCAGCGCTACGCATGGAGCCGGCAGGGATGGTCAGCTCGGGGTGACCCCACACAGTAATGTTGAGTACATCGCCCGGGCCGACAAGGTAGTCATAAACTTCGGGCTGCTGCTGCAACAGTGATTCGGGCAACTGTGGACGAGGCACGCTGGCGGCGCCGAGCAGCCCGCTATCGATGGCGTGGACACGAACGATATCGGACAGTTTCTCGGCACCAGAGCGCCTGGGCTGGTCGACTTCCAGATGGGACCCGGGAAATACCGTGCATCCGGCAAGCGCGACTAACAGGCATCCAGCCAGGGTCGCCGTATAGAACCGGGAATTTCGTGTCGTCATCAGTCAATCACTATCCGTTGCCTGCCGGCTGGGCAATAGGCCGGATTCTAACCCGGATTGACGGGGGATTTGTAGGAGCGGCTTTCGCCGCTCCGTGAAGCAGGTCTACAGCTTGATGCGCTGGCGGTTTTTCTCGATGGTCCCGCTACCGATGCCTTTAACGTTGGCCAGGTCTTCAACCCGTTTGAAGGGGCCGTGCTGCTCGCGCCAACCGACAATCTGTTCTGCCTTTTTCAGACCGACACCGATCAGAACCTCGGACAATTCGGCAGCGGACGCCTGATTGATATTGACCACCGGCGTGGCCTGCAGGGCCGGTTCCTTGCCGTCGGCAAACACCTGCGGGGCAGCGGCTACGAAAAGCAAGGTGGCGAGCAGACACAGCCCCTGCAGCAGCGACTTGAGCCAGGACAGTGATGCCGGAGCGTGTGCGCCTGAAACGGCCGCGGGAACGAAGGGGTAGGTATGGTTCATGGGTATCTCCTGATTGGTTTGGGATACCCAGTGTGCCGCTGGCGGCTGGCGGCGCTTGTGCGCCGCCCTGCCCTGTTGCTGTGCTACTGGCCTTGCAGGCTTTGCAGGATTTCCGCCACTGCCCTTGTCGGTGATGCAGCACCGGTGATGGGCCGTCCGATCACCATGTGACTCACACCCAGCTTGACGGCTTCAGGCGGTGTGACAATGCGGCGCTGATCGCCGGCGGCACTACCGGCGGGCCGAATGCCTGGCGTCACCTTGAGAAAGTCCGGGCCGCAAACTTCGCTCAGCATGGACGCCTCCCGGGCAGAGCACACTACACCATCGACGCCGCAATCGCTGGCCAGCAGCGCCAGCCGCCTGACCTGTTCGGTGGCCGAATCGGTAATGCCGATCTCCAGCAGATCCTGATCACTCATGCTGGTCAACACTGTCACCGCCGTTAGCAGTGGCGGCGATGAAATGCCGGCCAAGGCCTCACTGGCCGCTTCCATCATCCGGCGGCCGCCGCTGGCATGCACGTTCACCATCCACACGCCGAGCGCTGCAGCACTTTTCAGGGCAGCGGCAACGGTGTTGGGAATGTCGTGGAATTTCAGATCAAGGAACAATTCAAAGCCAAGATTCTGCAGTGCCTCGACCACCGCAGGACCTTCCCGAGTGAACAGCTCCTTGCCAACCTTGACCCGCACTAATGCCGGGTCCAGCTGTTGCGCCAACGCCACAGCATCAGCCAGGCACGGATAATCCAGTGCCACAATAATGGGCGAACGATTCATTCAGATTTCCCGATGAGGATGGGGCTTGAGAGTGCCCCAGTGTTTGCAGGAAGGACATTGCCAGTGACGGCGCAGCGCTTCAAAACCACAATCACGGCATTGGTAGGAAGTTTTCTGCTGCAGCAGCTGATCGGCCAGTTGCTTGAGCACACCCAGAGCGTCATCAGTACCAGCCTGCGCACCCCGGGCTTGCATATCTATGATCTGCTTCAGTCCGCGCACAGTGGGATGCGCCTTGACGTGATCGGAAATAAACAGCGATGCCGCCTGATCACCGAACTGCGCGCGCAGTCGTTCTGCCAGCTTGATGACAATGGCGGTAGAGGGAGCTTCGACACAAAGCCGGCCAAGGTATTGCGTGAACTGCTCTACCCGGCCGAGCTCCTGATAACAGCGCTCCAGGTCATCCAGCACCTCGTCAAAAAATACAGGGTCTTGACGACGGATGCGCCGCAATGCGCGCACAGCGCCCTCCCAATGCTCCTCCGCCATTTCCAGCTTGCCCTGCAACAGACTCGCACGAACGCAACTGCCGTCAAGCTGTAACGCCCGACGCAGAGCACGACGACCGGAATTAACCTCTTCCTGAGCGAGTAACCGCTCGGCCAGCTCGCAGTGATACTGGGCCAGCACCGGCGCAATACTCTTGTCTTTTTGCAACAGCTTTTCGGCAATACTGATCGCACTGTGCCAATCACGTTCCTGCTCAAAAACGCTGAGCAAAAGCCGCATGGCAGCAAGGTCGTGGCGACTGCCACGATCCAGTAGCTTGTGAAGAATTTCCTCGGCCCGGTCAAGCATGCCGGCAGCAAGAAAATCCTGCGCCAGCTCAAGCTGCACATCATCACGTGCGGCCACCGGCAACTGCGGATGTTCAAGCAGGTTACTGTGGATCAGGGTGGCGCGATCCAGCTCGCCGCGACGACGGAATACCCGCGCCAGCGCCAGATGAGTCTCAAGGGTATGTTCGCTGACCGTCAGGCTTTTGACGAAAATCTCGATCGCCTTGTCCGGCTGCTCATTGAGGAAGTAGTTCAGACCGCGAATGTAGTCACGCGACAGGTTTTCTTCACGACGGACACGGCGGCGGCGGCCGTCGCGACGACCCATGATGTAACCGATGACGATGGCAACGAAAAAAAGCAGCCACCACTCCGGCTGATTCAAGGGAGACCTCCGTCAGGCAGCGGCGCCGTCGGCCTGCTCATCCATGGCCTGATTAACCCGCTCGCGCAGTTCCTTGCCAGGTTTGAAGTGCGGAACATACTTGCCCTGCAACTCGACCGATTCCCCGGTTTTCGGGTTGCGGCCGACACGGGGGGCTCGAAAGTGGAGCGAGAAGCTGCCGAAGCCGCGGATCTCGATACGACCGCCCTCTGCCAGAGCATTGGCCATTTCTTCAATCATGGTTTTGACAGCGAGTTCCACATCACGGGGCGACAACTGCATCTGGCGGGCCGATATGCGTTCGATCAGTTCCGACTTGGTAAGCGCCATACCCAGCTTCCTCACTGCCACAGCCACCGAATGTCCTCATAAGAAGACTGCTGCAAGCCAGCCATGGCTGACTTGCAGCAGTCTTCGGGGCCGTTACCAGCCCCGAAGACGCCTGTTGCGGTATTACTCGTTGCCGCCCATCTGAGCCTTGATCAGGTCACCGATGGTCTTCGGCGCCTGAGCGTCCTGACGCAGATTTTCTACGGCTTCCGCCTCATCCTTCATGTCCTTCGCCTTGATGGACAGGTTGATGGCGCGGTTCTTGCGATCCACCGAAGTGATCTTCGCTTCAACCTCGTCACCCACCTTCAACACAGCGGAGACATCTTCTACGCGGTCACGGGACACTTCGGAGGCCTTCAGGGTGCCTTCGATGCCGTCAGCCAGCTCGATCGTTGCGGACTTCTGGTCAACTGCGGTGACCTTGCCCTTGACGATCGCACCGCGGTCGTTAACAGCAACATACTGACCGAACGGATCACCTGTCAACTGCTTGATTCCAAGGGAAATTCGCTCACGCTCCGGATCGATGGAGAGGATCACGGTCTCGAGCTCGTCACCCTTGGCGAACTTGCGTACTGCATCTTCGCCGGTTTCTTCCCAGGAGATGTCAGACAGGTGCACCAAACCATCGATGCCGCCTTCCAGGCCGATGAAGATACCGAAATCGGTGATCGACTTGATCTTGCCGCTGACCTTGTCGTCTTTCTGGTACTTGGTACCGAAGGACTCCCAAGGATTTGCCTGACACTGCTTGATGCCCAGGGAAATACGGCGACGGTCCTGCTCGATGTCGAGGATCATCACTTCCACTTCGTCGCCGATGGAAACGACTTTGGACGGGTGAATGTTCTTGTTGGTCCAATCCATTTCGGATACGTGCACCAGACCTTCCACGCCTTCTTCGATTTCGGCAAAGCAGCCGTAGTCGGTAAGGTTGGTGATCTTGGCCTTGACCTTGGCACCCTGCGGGTAGCGCTTGACGATGTCATGCCACGGATCTTCGCCGAGCTGCTTGAGGCCCAGGGAAACGCGCATCTTGTCACGGTCAAACTTGAGTACCTTGACTTCGATTTCCTGACCGACTTCAACGATCTCGGACGGATGCTTGATACGCTTCCAGGCCATGTCGGTGATGTGCAGCAGGCCATCGATGCCGCCCAGGTCAACGAATGCACCGTAGTCGGTGAGGTTCTTGACGATACCTTTGACAACCATGCCTTCCTGCAGCGACTCGAGCAGCTGGTCGCGCTCGGCACTGTGTTCGGCTTCCATAACAGCGCGGCGGGAAACAACCACGTTGTTGCGCTTGGCGTCGAGCTTGATAACCTTGAAATCCAGCTCTTTGCCTTCCAGGTGAGCAACATCGCGCACCGGACGGATGTCGACCAGGGAGCCTGGCAGGAACGCGCGGATAAGGCCGACATCGACGGTGAAACCGCCCTTGACCTTGCCGCTGATGATACCTTTGACGATGGCGGTCTTCTCGAAGGCTTCTTCGAGTTCGCCCCAGATTTCGGCGCGCTTGGCTTTTTCGCGCGACAGGCGGGTGAAGCCCATGCCATCGTCGATGGCATCAACGGCGACTTCTACTTCGTCACCTACGTTGATTTCCAGCTCACCACGCTCGTTAACAAATTCTTCGCGTGCGATCACACCTTCGGACTTCAGTCCGGCATTCACGGTGATCCAGTCGCTGTCGATGGCTACCACGGTGCCGCGAATAATCGCACCACGGGCAACGTCGAGGTCTTTCAGGCTTTGTTCAAACAATTCGGCGAATGATTCGCTCATCGGGTTGTACTCACAGGTTAACCATATCAGCCAGCAGATACGGGCAGCTTTACGTTAAGTTGAGCGACGGCCTTGCTGGTTTACTTTGGCGACCGCACGTCAACCGGTCCGCATGCATTCAGACGAGAGTTCGTCTGCGTGCTTCGTCGAGAATCCGGTGCAACACGTCATCAATCGTCATGTCGGTGCTGTCGATCACCAGCGCATCTTCAGCTGGCTTCAACGGCGCCACATCACGGCTCATATCGCGTGCATCCCGGTTGCGGATGTCCTCGACAAGGGCGGCGAGATTAGCACCAAACCCCTTTTCCTTCAACTGGTTATAGCGTCTGCGGGCACGTTCCTCGGCGCTCGCGGTGAGATAGACCTTGAGCGGGGCCCGGGTAAACACCACGGTACCCATATCCCGGCCGTCGGCGACCAGGCCAGGCTGCACCGCAAACGCCTGCTGCCGCCCCATCAGGGCGTCGCGGACCGGCTGATGCACCGCCACCCGGCTGGCCAGCTCGCCGACCTCCTCGGTACGCAGGTAGTCGGTCACGTCCTCGCCGGCCAACTCGATCAGCAGGTCGTCGTCCTGCTCGATAAACCGGCAGGGCAGCTCGCGAGCCAGCGCCACCAGCGCCTGCGCGTCATCCAGCGACACCCCCAGATCCCGGGCATGCAGGCCCAGCAGGCGATAAAGCGCCCCGGAATCAAGCAGATGCCAGCCCAGTGCCGCTGCCACCCGGCGGGCAATGGTGCCCTTTCCGGAGGACACCGGGCCGTCGATGGTGATCACCCTGGCCATCGGTGCGGCCGGCATCAGTCCTGCACCTCAGGCAGGTTCAAGCCGGCGGCGCTGGCCAGCTCGGCAAAGCCCGGAAACGAGGTGGCAACGTTGGCGCAGTCATGAATCAGGATCGGCGCGGTGGCCCGGAGTGAGGCAATCGCGAAGCTCATGGCGATGCGATGGTCGCCGTGGGCCTGTACCTCGCCGCCGCCGTACCGGCCGCCGCGGATACGGATGCCGTCGGCATAGACCTCGTTGTCGACGCCGAGCGTGGTCAGGCCATCGGCCATCACCTGAATCCGGTCGGATTCCTTGACCCGCAGTTCCTCGGCGCCATGCAGGATGGTCTCGCCTTCCGCATTGGCGGCGGCCACGAACAGCACCGGGAATTCATCGATGGCCAGTGGTACCAGCGCTTCCGGGATCGTGATGCCTTTCAGGCGGGCACTGCGAACACGGATATCCGCCACCGGCTCACCGCCGGCATCGCGTTGATTTTCCAGGGTAATGTCCGCCCCCATCAGCTTGAGAATGTCGATGATGCCGGTCCGGGTCGGATTGATGCCGACATGGCGTAGCAGCAGCTCGGAGCCCTCCGCAATGGAGGCGCCGACCAGAAAGAACGCGGCGGAGGAAATATCCGCCGGCACTTCCAGATTGCAGGCGGACAGCTTGCCACCACCAACCAGCTTGCTGGTGGCACCCTCGCGGATGACGGGGTAACCGAAACCGGTGAGCATCCGCTCGGTATGGTCACGGGTCGGCGCCGGCTCGGTCACCGAGGTCTCGCCATCGGCGTACAGGCCGGCCAGCAGAATGGCCGATTTCACCTGAGCTGACGCCACTGGCAGGTCGTAGTGAATGCCCTTGAGCTGACGGTTGCCACGAATATGTACCGGCGGCGTGCCCTTGCCGGTGGTGGCAATCTCGGCGCCCATCTCGCGCAGCGGCTTGGCCACCCGCTCCATCGGCCGGCGGGTCAGGGATTCATCCCCGGTCAACTCGGTATTGAATGACTGGCCCGACAGCAGCCCCATCAGCAGACGCATGGAGGTGCCGGAATTGCCCATATACAAGGTGGCGCTCGGCGCCTTCAGGCCGTGCAGGCCAACGCCATGCACGCGCACCCGGCCAGCGCTCGGGCCCTCTATCACCACGCCCATATCGCGGAACGCCTGCAGGGTCGCCAGCGCATCCTCGCCTTCAAGAAAGCCTTCAATCTCGGTAACACCATCGGCCAGCGCGCCGAGCATGATCGAGCGATGGGAAATGGATTTGTCGCCTGGCACCCGCAACGAACCATTCAGGGCACCGCCCGGCTGCAGATGGAACTCGACCCGGCGACCATGGCCGGCGGAAGCACTGTTACTCATGGCTGTCTTGTCACTCACTTTGTCGTCATTGAGGCTGAGGGCACGGGTGTAGGAAGTCCGCGCCGACAACGCCAGAAAATGGGCCCGGGCACTGTTGGCACGGGTCATGATGGCAAGCAGGGACTCACTGTCGCCCTGTTCCACCGCCTCACGAAACCGGGCGAGGCCGGTCTGGAAAAGATCCACGGCCTGCAATACCGAGTCACGGTTTTCGCGAAAAATGTCGTGCCACATCAGCGGGTCACTGGAGGCGATGCGAGTGAAGTCGCGAAAACCGCCGGCAGCATAACGGAAGATGTCGAGGGAATCGCCCTGTCTGGCCAGTGTGTCTACCAATGAAAACGCCAGCAGATGCGGCAGATGACTGGTTTCCGCCAGCACCCGATCGTGCTCGTCCGGGTCCATCAACAGCACTTCGGCACCGACCGCGGTCCAGAGCGCGCGAATTCGGGCACTGGCTGCCGGATCGGTGGCGGAGGTCGGCGTCAAGATTACCCGGTGCTTTTCGTACAGACTGGCATCGGCGGCATCGACGCCGCTTTTTTCCTTGCCGGCAATCGGGTGGCCGGGAACAAAACGACTGATGTGCCGAGGGATCGACTGCTTCGCTGCCGCGATCACCTTGCCCTTGACGCTGCCGCCATCGGTGATGATCACGCTGTTGCCAAGGCCTGATGCCATCCGCGCCATGCTATCGGCCATGCTCGATACCGGCACCGACAGAAACACCAGATCGGCACCGGTTACCGCTTCGGCCAGATCGGTACTGCCGTCATCAATCAGACCCAGCAGCTTGCCCCGTTCCAGCGTACGTTCGGAGCGGGAACCGGCGACAATAACTTTCGCCAGACCGCGCGCGCGCATCGCTGCCGCCAGCGAACCGCCAATCAGGCCAAGGCCGATAATGGCAACGCGTTCAAACAACGGCTCGCTCACGCCAGCACCTTCTGCAGCGCTTGCAGGAAACGTTCGTTCTCGGCGCCCAGCCCGATCGACACGCGCAGGTGATTGGGCATGCCATAACCGCCAATCGGCCGGACAATGACACCCTCGTGCAGCAGCGCCTCGTAAATCGGCTGCGCCGGCCGAGCGCAATCAAAGGCGATAAAGTTGGCCACCGACGGAATCGCATGCAGGTTCAGCCGGGTGAGACCTTCGGTAATCTGCACCAGACCCGCGGTATTCTCACTTTTGCTGTCTTCAATATAGTTGACGTCATTGAGCGCCGCCTGCGCCGCTGCCAACGCCGGTGCATTGACGTTGAACGGCTGGCGCACCCGGTTCAGCACATTGGTGATCTGGGGATTGGCTACTGCATAGCCGACGCGCAGACCGGCCAGCCCGTACATCTTGGAAAAAGTGCGGGTGACAATCAGATTGGAATAACGGCCGAGGTAATCGAAACCGTTTGGATAACCGTCTTCTTCCACATACTCGACGTAGGCTTCATCCAGCACCACCAGCACATGCTCCGGCACCCGCGCCAGAAACGCTTCGAGTGCGTGCTTGTGGAACCAGGTGCCGGTGGGATTATTCGGGTTGGCTATGAAAATTACCCGGGTGCGCTCGGTAATGGCATCAGCCATGGCAGCCAGATCATGGCCAAACAGCTGCGCCGGCACTTCCACCGGTTTTGCCGAACACCCCAGCGTCACCAGCATGTACACGGCAAAGGCGTGCTGGGAGAAAATCACTTCATCGCCACGATTCAGAAAAGCGCGGCCGATCAACTCAAGCAAATCATTGGAGCCGTTACCGAGTGTGATCTGCTCCGGACGCAGATTGAATTTTTCCGACAATGCCGCTTTCAGGTGAAAGCCGGCGCCATCCGGATAACGGTGAAGCTGCTCCAGTGCCTGACGCGCCGCGTGCAGGGCAAGCTTGCCCGGACCGAGCGGGTTTTCATTGCTGGCCAGCTTGATTATGTTGCGAATGCCAAGCTCGCGCTCCAGCTCCTCAATCGGTTTTCCCGTCAGGTACGGCTTCAGGGTCTGAACACCAGGTGTCGCCAGGGCAATGTAATCGCAGCTCATCATGCTCTCCTGATACAGGTTACAGCACGGCTTTCGGATAAGACCCGAGGAAGCGGATATTCAGTGAATCGGCTTCCAGATCAGCCAGCACCTTCTGCACTTCGGCCTGATCCCGGTGGCCTTCAAAGTCGATAAAGAACACATAGTTCCACTTTTCAGTGCGCGATGGCCGCGACTCCAGCCGGGTCAGATTGATGCCGTGGCGCTTGAACGGCTCAAGCACACTGTAGAGCAGGCCAGGGCGATTCTTGCCAGCGGCCATGATGCTGGTCTTGTCGTTACCGGACGGCGGGGTGTCCTGCTTGCCGATAATGATGAAGCGGGTGGTGTTGTCCGGGCGATCTTCGACGTTGCGCTGGATAATTTCCATGCCGTACAACTCGGCAGCCATTTCTCCGGCGATAGCAGCGGCATTCCATTCATCCTTGAGGCGCTTGGCAGCCTGAGCATTGGACGATACGGCAACGCGCTCAACACCGGGCATATGACTGTCGAGCCACTTGCGGCACTGGGCCAGAGTCTGCTGATGCGAATAGATCCGGCTGATGCTGTCACGGCGGGTGGCCGGGCCGATCATCAAATGGTGGTGAATACGCAGTTCGACTTCGCCACAGATTTTCAGACCGGATTCCATGAAGGTGTCCAGCGTGTGGGTGACCACGCCCTCAGTGGAGTTTTCCACCGGCACGATACCGTAATGCGCTGCACCGGCGTCGACTTCGCGGAACACTTCATCAATGGCGCCCATGGGCACACTGGTGACGCCGTGGCCGAAATGCTTCAGCACCGCCTGATGGGTGAAGGTGCCTTCCGGGCCGAGGAAGGCGATCTTCATCGGCTGTTCAAGCGCCAGACAGGCGCTCATCACTTCCCGGAACAGTCGGGCAACGGTTTCCGCATCAAGCGGACCCTGATTGCGCTCCTTGACCATGCGCAGCACCTGCGCTTCTCGCTCCGGCCGATAGAACACCGGTTCGCTGTCTTCCTGCGCCCGCTTAACGTGGGCAACAGACTGCGCCAGCGTGGCCCGCTCGTTAAGCAGCAGCTGCAGCTTGGCATCCAGCGCATCGATCTGCGCACGCAGTTGTTCCAGTGTCGGTTGCTTGCTCATCAGCCGTTCCGTTTTGCAAAGTCCTTCATGAATTCAATCAGTGCATCGACTGCTGCTTCCGGCACTGCGTTATAGATACTCGCACGCATACCACCCACAGAGCGATGGCCCGCCAGATTCAGCAGCCGTGCCGCATCGGCTTCCTTGAGAAACTGCTTGTCCAGCGCCGCATCGGCAAGCACGAACGGCACGTTCATCCAGCTGCGATCCGGCTTTGCCACCGGGTTGCTGTAGAACCCGCTGTTATCGATGTAATCGTACAGCTTGCCGGCCTTGCGCTGGTTCAGCTTTTCCATCGCCGCCAGACCACCCTGACGCTTCAGCCACTGGAATACCAGACCGGCCAGATACCAGGAATAGGTCGGCGGGGTGTTGTACATGGAGCCGTTGTCAGCATGGACCTTGTAGTCGAGCATCGGCGCCAGTCCACCGACACGCCCAATCAGGTCGCGGCGGATAATGACCACAACAATACCGGCCGGGCCGATATTTTTCTGTGCTCCCGCATAGATCAGGCCAAATTTCGACACCTCCAGCGGCCGTGACAGGATAGTGGATGAATAGTCCGCCACCAGCGGCACATCTGTCTGCGGAATAAACGGGAACTCGACACCGCCGATGGTTTCGTTCGGGGTGTAGTGCAGGTAGACCGCGTCCTTCGAGGTGTTCCAGCAGCCCTGGGGCGGCACATAACTGAAGTTACGATCTTCGGAGCTGGCGACCACGTTGACGTTGCCATAGCGTTTCGCTTCGGCAACTGCCTTGATCGACCACTGTCCGGTGTTGACGTAGTCGGCGGTTTCGCCCTTGTTCAGCAGGTTCATCGGAATCATGGTGAACTGCTGGCTGGCACCGCCCTGCAGAAACAGCACGGCGTAGTCGTCGGAAATGCCAAGCAGGTCGCGCAGGTCCTGTTCGGCGGTTTCGGCGATCGAGACGTAGTCTTTGGAGCGATGGCTCATCTCCATGACGGACATGCCGTGGCCGTGCCAGTCGAGCAGTTCGTCGCGGGCCTGTTTGAGAACTTCTTCCGGCAGTGCGGCCGGTCCTGCACAAAAGGTGTAGGCGCGGGTCATGGAGTGGATTGTCTCCGGGGTTGAGCCTGATGATTACTGGTTGGTGTTCAAGCGGTGTCGGGTATCGTGCCATGCAGCGAGGACAGTGTTGGCCCTTCCGGGGAACGCCGTAAATACGTCCATGTAGGCTAGCCAGCGCCATCCCTGGCGCTGAGCTTCCCCGAAAGGGCCAACACTGCCCTCACTGCAGGCGAGAATGTGCCAACTTCCCGTCTGCTTACTGCAAAAACATTTTTAACAGCAAAGCCTGGCTTTGGTATCAGGCTTCGCTGCTGCCTTCGTCGCCGGCTTCTGCATCGCTTTCGCTCACAGCTGCAACGTCGGCGTCGACTTCTTCACCCTCTTCGTCTTCCGCGCCTTCCAACTCCGGAATACGCTCGACGCCGACCAGATGTTCGTCGCTGGCCAGTTTGATCAGGGTGACGCCCTGGGTGTTGCGGCTAAGCAGACTGACTTCGTCGACGCGGGTACGCACCAGCGTGCCCTGATCAGAGATCAGCATGATGTCTTCACCGCCGAATACCTGGGTGGCGCCGATCAGCAGACCGTTACGTTCGTTGACGACCATGCCGATGACGCCTTGGGTGCCGCGACCTTTGGTCGGGAATTCGTCAACGCCGGTACGTTTGCCATAACCGTTCAACGAGGCGGTAAGCAGCTGACCGCCCTGCTCCGGAACGATCAGGGCAATAATCTCTTCGCCTTTGGCGACTTTCATGCCACGTACGCCGCGGGCGGTCCGACCCATGACACGGACGGCGGCCTGACGGAAACGTACTACCTTGCCGTTACTGGCAACCAGCATCACGTCTTCGTCGCCCTGGGTGACGGCGACGTTGACCAGGCTCTGGCCTTCCTGCAGTTTCACCGCAATCAGACCATTGCTGCGCGGACGGGCGAATTTGGTCATCTGGGTACGTTTGACGATACCGTTCGAGGTGGCCATAAAAATGAATGGACCGGGCACGGTGTCGACCACATTTTCTTCGTCATCCGCGTCTTCAACCATGTCCACCACTTCGGCTTCCGCCTCGTCAGCATCGACATCCTCCTCGGATGCCTGACGCATGACATCGCGGTCCAGGCGCAGGATCGCGGTAATGCGCTCATCCGCCTGCAGTGCCGGAATCAGGTTGATGATCGGTTTGCCACGGGAGTTACGACCACCCTGCGGCAGTTCATAGACGCGCAACCAGTACACCTTGCCGGCATTGGTAAAGCACAGCAGGGTGTCATGGGTGCCGGCCACCAGCAGGTGCTCGACATAATCCTCGTCCTTCACGGCAGTCGCCGCCTTTCCTCGACCGCCGCGCTTTTGTGCGCGGTAGGTGTCGATCGGCTGCATCTTGGCGTAGCCACCATGGGAGAACGTTACTACCACGGTTTCTTCAGCGATCAGATCTTCCATGCTGAAGTCGGCGCGCGAAGTCTGGATTTCCGTGCGGCGATCGTTGGCATACTCGGCACGTACCGCGCCAAGTTCATCGCGGATGACCTGCATCAGGCGCTGCGGATCCGCCAGAATCAGCCCCAGCTCAATAATCTTGTCGAGCAATTCCTGATAATCAAGAACCAGCTTTTCCTGCTCCATGCCGGTCAGTTTCTGCAGGCGCAGATCAAGAATGGCCTGGGCCTGTTCCGGCGACAGGTAGTATTTGCCGTTACGCAGCCCGAACGCTTCATCCAGACCATCCGGCCGGCAGGCGTCTTCACCGCCAGCACGCTCGAGCATTTCGATCACGTTGCCCGGCTCCCAGGCCGATGCGATCAGGCGCTCTTTCGCTTCCGCTCCACTGGGCGATTGCTTGATCAGTTCGATCACCGGATCGATATTCGCCAGTGCCACCGCCAGACCTTCGAGCACATGGCCTTTTTCACGGGCTTTGCGCAGCTCGAACACGGTGCGGCGGGTCACCACTTCGCGACGGTGACGGACGAACGCTTCGAGCATGTCTTTCAGATTCAGGGTGCGCGGCTGGCCATCCACCAACGCCACCATGTTGATGCCGAACACGCTTTCCATCTGGGTTTGCGCGTACAGGTTGTTCAGCACCACATCGGTATTTTCACCACGACGCAGTTCGATCACGACGCGCATGCCGTCCTTGTCGGACTCGTCACGCAGCTCGGTGATGCCGTCGATCTTTTTCTCTTTGACCAGCTCGGCAATTTTCTCGATCAGGCGGGCCTTGTTCACCTGATAGGGAATCTCGGTGACGATAATCGCCTGCTTGCCGGACTTGTCGGTGTCTTCAATATGGGCGCGTGCACGCATGTAAATGCGACCACGACCGGTGCGGTAGGCCTGCACAATACCGGCACGGCCATTGATGATGCCCCAGGTCGGGAAATCCGGGCCCTTGATGTATTCCATCAGGTCGTCAACGGACAGTTCGCTGTCGTTGATCAGCGCCAGACAGGCGTCGATGACTTCGGCGAGGTTGTGCGGCGGGATATTGGTGGCCATGCCGACGGCAATACCGGAGGAGCCGTTCACCAGCAGGTTCGGCACCCGGGTCGGCATCACCGCCGGAATCATTTCAGTGCCGTCGTAGTTCGGTACGTAGTCGACGGTTTCCTTGTCGAGGTCGGCCAGCAGTTCGTGGGCGATCTTCGACATCCGCACTTCGGTGTATCGCATGGCGGCGGCGTTGTCGCCGTCGATGGAACCGAAGTTACCCTGACCGTCGACCAGCATGTGGCGCAGCGAGAACGGCTGGGCCATGCGAACGATGGTGTCATAGACGGCGGAATCGCCGTGCGGGTGGTACTTACCGATGACGTCACCGACGACACGGGCGGACTTCTTGTAGGGCTTGTTCCAGTCGTTGCTGAGCTCGTGCATGGCGAACAGCACGCGGCGGTGCACCGGCTTCAGGCCGTCGCGCACATCCGGCAGGGCCCGGCCAACGATCACGCTCATGGCGTAGTCGAGGTAGGACTGCTTCAGCTCGTCTTCAATATTGACCGGGGTGACTTCTTTGGCGAGATCCGTCATTGCTCTTCTGATTCCCCTGAACAGCCACGGCCTTGGCGGCCGGAAAGCGCAGAATCATACCACACGGAACGCTGTGTAGGAGGGCTGGTCAGTGCCGGCCTGTAGCAGATTCTGACTGGTCATTTTTTACTCTGACGCATCTAATATGTCCCAGCCGGAAAACCCGGATAAAGCTGGCAGTGATCATCCCGGCCGGAGCAGTGGTCAGGGACTGCCGGGACACGCCGTGAACCCATCCCTGGGGGCTTGTGTTCGACATCCATGTCTCACACAGTCCC
>JBFHPX010000017.1:0-16484 GCA_041592575.1 Alcanivoracaceae bacterium | reverse complement strand
CCGTCTGTTCCATCGCTACAGCGGCACCATCGATTCCGTTGGTGGTGTGCCCGATGAAGAGCATATGCGAGTACTGCTGCAGGCGGTGAATCATCCCAAGAATGCCGACAATATGGTCAGTGGCGAATACGTTATTCTTGGAATTGCGCCTGCTGGCGCGGCCTATGTGTTCGTCAACGACCGCTCGATCAGCAGCCTCGCCAAGGCCGCCGGAAAAAAAGTGGCGGTACTGGATTATGATCGCGTTCAGGCCGAGATGGTGTCGCAGATTGGCGCGACACCGATTTCATCGGATATCGTCAGCGCCCCGAACAAGTTCAATAATGGCGTTGTTGATGTACTGGCGGCGCCACTGGTGGCCTATGAGGTGCTGGAGCTGTACAAGGGCATGACGCCGAATGGCGGCATTGTCCGTTTCCCGCTGGCGCAAATCACCATGCAACTGGTGGGACGCAGCGACAAGTTTCCCAATGAAATTGCCCAGCTGGTTCGCGAAGCATTTCTGCAGAATTACGACCTGATTATGACCAGGCTTGGTGAGGAGACTGGCAAGGTACCAGCTCGCTGGTGGATTGATATTCCGGAGCGAGATCAGCAAGAGTATGAAATCATGATGCAGCAGGCTCGCCTGCATTTGCGTGATCAAGGGTATTACGATGCCGAAATGCTGGCCCTGCAGCGGCGGGTACGCTGTCGCTTTGATGGCTCACGGGCTGAGTGCGTCAACCCTGTGGAGTGAAATTGATGGCGCAGAACAAGCAACCCCCCAGCATCTTTCAAGGCGCCCCAAGCGGGACGCCTTGAAAGATGATCAGTGAAGAAAGCCCTTCGGAAGCTCCGCATTATCCAGGCCGCCCCAGATATCGACTCGCGCATCTGCGAACAGATCCAGCTCCGGCGCCAACGCCTGAACGTAGCGGTCAAAGTACAGGAACTGTTTCAACAGCAGAGCGAACTCTCGCGGGAAACGGATGCCGTGCTCCTCGCCGATGCGAATCAGATCAAGCAGCAAACGGTTCACCTCACGGTCGTTACGATCGCCCTGCACCAGACTGGACGGGTCCACGTTCATCAGTCGATCCTGCAGCTTCTCGATATCCAGCGCCAGCGCATCGACATTGACCTCCTCGCGGGTCATGCCGATGACGGCCATGGCCTCGGCGATGATCCGGTTATCGCCGCGACCGATGCCATCGAACAATTTCGCCATCGCTTCCCACGTCGACTTTCTGACCCGGCCGACAATACCGAAATCAATAAACCCGACACGCCCGTCCTCAAGCAGCATCAGGTTCCCGGCGTGAACATCGGCGTGAAAAAAATCACACAGCATCAAACTGGAAAACCAGGTGTTCAACGCGCCAATCAGGGTCTCCGCCGGATCTGGCGTGTATTTCCTCAGCACTTCAATATCGGTCAGCGGCACCCCAAAGAAACGCTCCATGGTCAGCACGCGGCGCCCTGACAACTCCGGATAGGGGCGAGGAGCTACCGCCATGGTGTTGCCGGTGGCCTGCAGGAATTCATTGAAGCGGCGCAGATGATCAGCTTCGAGCTCAAAGTTACATTCCTCCAGCATCGACGCCTGCAGCTCTTCAATCACCCCGGAGATCGCCGAATGGGACAAACCCGGCGCCAGCCTCTCGACCATCCGGGCGGCAAAATAAATGAAATTGAAGTCAGTCAGCAGCACGCTCTGGACATTCGGCTTCTGCACCTTGATGACCACCTCATCGCCGTTGTGCAAACGGGCGGCATGCACCTGGGCAATGGACGCCGAGGCTAGTGGCTTGGGGTCGACCCAGGCGTACAGCTGCTCCAGCGACTGGCCAAGCTCGGACTCGATACTGCGACGGATGTAGTGGAACGGCAGCGGCGGCGTCCGGTCCAGACACTTCTGGAATTCCTCGACATACTCGTCCGGAAAGATCGACGGCGAGCTGGCAACAAACTGGCCGAGCTTGATATAGGTGGTGCCGAGCTCTTCGAAAGTCTGCCGCAACAACCTTGCCACCGGCGGGCGGTTGCCCATCAGCCAGCCCGTGCCGGTGCGCGTCAGGACCGATACGGTTTGCAGTATCCGCAGGCCGCCGCGGGCAGCTGTCATAGCCAGACCAAACCCGCTACGACCCTGTTCCAGCAAGATCTGTGTTTCCCGTTGACTACCGGTCTTGCTCATCCTGCCCTCGTTCACTGTCAAATGGGGCGCAATTGTTACTGATCTGTAACCGGGACGGAATCAGTCTTACGTCGCATAAAGCAATCATCGGCTAAACGGCTGATAGCAGCCCGTCCCCACCGTAACAGCCGCGTTGCGTTTTGTAACCGCTGGCTTGTGCGTCTGCAGCCCATTCGGTAGTTTAGGCAGCCTTGCGCTCGTTCGAACCGAGGGGGTTCGTAGCGGGCGCCGCGTTCAGAATCAGGATTTCATAACAATAACCCGGAGAAGTTCCGATGATCCCGACTGCCTTCCTGCCCTCCCCGTCTGCGGCGCTGCGCGCTGTTCTGCTGGGCGCTTCGCTGCTGGTCCTGCAAGGCTGCGGCATGATCTATAAAACCACCGGTGACGTTCTGATGGGCTTCGGTCGCTCGGAAATGCTCCCGCACATGATGTCGGACGATGATACCCGCATCGCCTGCGCCGCAGGTGAAGCCCAGACTCCGCTGCTGCTGGCGTTCGAGCGCGTTGGATCCGACCCGGACAAGCTGGCGGTATTAATGTATGTCACCGCATCAAGCTGCACCGACGAGCTGGCACTGGAGCAGGAGCTGCGTTACCTGCGCGCCGTGAAACAGGGCAATGTCGCCGAAGCTCAGGATGCCCGCATTCTGCAAAAGCGCTACGCCGCCATGTCAGCCAAGCGTCAGTACGAGGCTTACCGCCGGCTGATGGTCGCCTTCAAGAATCCGAAAGACGGTGAGTGCCCGAAGCTGAAAAAGGAGTTTGACCAGCTGGTATGGATGATCGGCATGGTCGGCGGCGTTCAGGCGCTGCTCAATGACGGTGTTGCTGATGGCTCTGTTGGTGTTCCCCGCGACATCGCCGCCAAGGTTGAGCGCGGCGCTGCCTGCCTGAACAACGATCAGTGGTGGGGTACCCCGCGCGGCATTCGCGCATCCATCTGGAATATCCTGCCAATGCTTGCTCCGGCCAACGCCCAGCCCTGGGACGAGCTGCAAAAAGCAGCCAATGCCGGCTTCCGCGACGGTGTTCGCCTCGGCAGCGCCATGTATGCTCTGGCCGCCTACAGCAAGGGTGACGACCAGCACCTGCGCAAGGCAATCCGTGATTTTGCTGCCAACGGCAAGAACGTCCATCCCGAGTACAAGATGATGGACGCCATGGCCAATTCGATCATCAGCGGCATTTCTGATCGCATGTGGACTGAAGCTACCGGCCGCCGCACCCCGCTCGGCGGACTTGGCACCTTCTGGGACGATGCTTCCAAGAACAAGTCATCCATCAATATCGACGATCTGCTGTAATCACACGGGGCGGCATCACCGCCCCGTAGTTCACCAAGCCATTAGTTTTCCGCCAGAGAGAATTGAATCATGCGTCACCGCAAACTTGCCTCCCTCGCCGTAGCCGCTGTGTTCGGCCTTGCCGCCCTGCCTGCCTCCGCCGTTGAAAAACGCACTCTGTGCGTATTCGACATCGTTGGTCAGTCTGGCGATGTCTTCAACATGATGCGCGACTACCGCACCGCCGCCGTTGCCTGGGGTGTGGATTTTGATCTCAAGGTGTACACCGACGAGAAGATTGCCACTGAAGACCTGAAGGCAGGCCAGTGCGATGCTGCGGCCATCACCGGTATTCGTGGTCGCTCACTGAACAGCTACACCGGCAGCCTCGACTCGGTTGGTGCCCTGCCTTCCTATCGCCATGTTCAGGAAATCATCAAGATTCTCTCCAGCGGTCACCCGAAAATTACCGAAAAGCTGGTCAGCGGCCAGTATGAAGTGGTGGGCATCGCGCCAATGGGCGCGGCCTACCTGTTCGTCAAGGATCGCACCATCAACAATGTCAACAAGCTGGCCGGCAAATCCATTTCGGTGATGGAGTATGACGAAGCCCAGGCCAAGATGGCGGCCCGGGTCGGCATGTCTCCGGTATTGTCTGACATCACCAATTTCGCCGGCCGTTTCAACAATGGCAATGTCGATATCTGCTTCGCTCCGGTGATGGCCTACTCGGCCCTTGAGCTGTACAAAGGCATGCAACCGAACGGTGGCATAGTCGACTATGTTCTTGGCCAGCTCACCCTGCAGCTCATCACCCGCCATGATCGCTTCCCGGCCGGGTTTGGCACCAAATCCCGCCAGTACATGCTTGGCCAGTTTGATCAGGCCATGCGAATTATCGAGAACGCCGAAAAGGAAGTGGACCAGAAGTGGTGGGTCCGCATTCCGGAGGCCGACCGGGTTCGTTACGACGAAATGATGCGTGAGTCCCGTATTGCTCTGCGCGATGAAGGCGTTTATGACGCAGACATGATGCGCCTGCTGCGCGGCATCCGCTGCCAGCTGGACGCCTCCCGCGCCGAATGCGTAAACCCGCAGGAATAACCGCCAGACAGGTACTACAGAAACGGGGCCCGGGGCCCCGTTTCTGTTTCTGCCATCAATCGCTGTCTGATTGCTGGTTTTTTGTTCAGAATTGGCCTGTCGGACCAATTTTCTCGGTAGGCAAGCCCCCCGCCGTGACATAGAATCCGGGCACTGTGTCGCGCAATTGTCGGTCTTTTGACAGCTTCGCGGCAAACCAACCGCCGACTTCCGGCCCCCCATAACAACAATCGGGACGACCATGCAAAAAAGTACTTTTATCGTGGCCAACCGCTCGGTGGGTGAGTGGCTCTCGTCACTGCCTACCGTTGTCATCCTGCTGCTGACAATTTTTCTGGCCTCCGGCGAGGTTATCCACTCGCAGCTGCTGAAGATCGGCGAAAATACCTGGCAGGGTTACTTTGAGCTGCGTACTTCCGGGCTGATCGCCGAGCCATCCTGTAATCGCGATCCCGATATAGAGTCCGAGCTGCGTCGCGCCATTCAGGACAAAGAAGCTGCCATGGCTGACGATCCGCTGGCCGGCATCTTCGGCACCGATATCAATGAAGACGCCATGCGTCAGTCGCTGGAGAGCTCGCGCGACATCTGCCGCGAACGCTGGGCCTCCTTCGAGCGGGTACAGGAGCGCGTCACCCCGGGCGTGATCATGTACCGCAATCTGGAAACCGGCGTTGCCGGAGTGGTCACCACGCTGGGCAACTACAAGCGCCTTCTGCTGTGTGTGCTGGTTCTTATCTGTGCGGCCACGGCAACCCTGGCTCGCCACCATATCGCCCTGCGCCCGGCCCGTACCGGCAAGGATCACTACATCGGCACCTCGGCGCAGCTGCTCGCCAACCTGATGCTGCTGATGTCCGCTACCGTATACCGCAGTCAGGAACAGTTGAGCATGGACCAGGGGGTTCAGGTCCACGACTTCTACTTGCACGTGTTCTGGATTGCCGGCTTCGCCTTGCTGTCAGCGATCAACGTGTATCAGCTGATCAAACCACCGAAAGACCTGGAACCGGGCGGCGGCTGGGGTAAATCATTCCTGACCATTCCGCTGTACAGCTTTATGTGCCTGACGGCAGGCGCGCAGTTTATCTCCCAGGGTTACTACCACGGCATCAGCGTTTATCTCGGCATGATGATGGAGCTGTCGACCCTGTTCCTGAATCTTGCCCTGTACATCTGGATCGGCATGATGCTGAAGCAGACTCGTCTGGCCGAGCTGGCATTTGACGTGCTGCGTCCGTGGAACATGTCGCCAGAGCTGATGTGCTTTGTGGTGCTGGCGCTGGCCGCCTTCCCCACTGCCTTCACCGGCGCCTCCGGCATTTTCATTATCGCTGCCGGTGCGGTGATCTATACCGAGTTGATGCGCGCCGGTGCGCGCAAACAGCTGGCGCTGGCGGCCACTGCCATGTCCGGCTCCATGGGTGTGGTGCTGCGTCCCTGTCTGCTGGTGGTGATCATTGCCGCCCTGAACCGCAGCGTCACCACCAACGAGCTGTTTGACTCCGGCTTCAAGATTTATCTGCTCAGCATCTTCCTGTTTTTTATCTTCTCTCAGTTCTACCGCACCCAACCGGCACGCATTGCACCGTTTGCCGAGGCGGTACCGAAGAGCATCCGGGCGCTTGCACCACTGGCACCCTACGCACTGATCATTGTCACCATCGCGGTATTCTTCCGTGACGTGCTGGATCGTCGCACCGACGAGTTCTCTGCGCCGATCATTCTGCCGTTGATGCTGATCGGGGTGCTGCTTTATGAGAAGTTCAGCAAACACATAGCGCACGTTGCCGCGGTTGGTCTGGCGTTCCTGCTGGCGGGCTCGTTCTGGCGCATTTTCAACGGTCAGGTCGCCGAAGGCGAAACTGCGGGGCTGGTTGTTCGCAACCTGTTGGTGCTGGGCATTCTGGTCAGCAACTATCTGTTCTCAACCAAGCCGCTGCATGCGCCGCATGTCATGCCCAATCAGGGCGAGATCGGCAACAGCATGGAAAGCTCCCTGCGCCTGGCCACCAATGAAACCACCGGACACATCGGGGCGCTGCTGTTACTGATGGCGCTATCGGTGAGCACTGGCGGTATTATCGAGCGCTCCGGCCTGATGGAGCAGCTGCCGGAAACCTTTGCCAACATCTGGGTAGCCACCACCATCCTGGTTGTCACCATGGTGATTGTCGGCATGATCATGGACCCCTACGGCGCTGTCATTCTGGTCAACGCCACCATCGCCCAGGTGGCGTTTGCCAACGGCATTGATCCCCTGCACTTCTGGATGATCACGCTGGTATCGTTCGAACTTGGTTATCTGACCCCGCCGGTGGCACTGAACCATCTGCTTGCCCGGCAGGTCATTGGCGATGATGAAGTGGAAAGCGCCAAGATCGCCAGAGGACAGGCAGGCTTCATGCGCCGCCATGAGAAATATATCCTGCCGATTCTGGTCATGCTGACCGCCCTGCTGCTGGTGTCCTACCTGCCGCTGGCATTCCCGGACCTGCACGGCTGGATGTTCCAGAAGGCCGCTGGCGGCGCACTCTAACGAGGTTCAGAATGAGCGAGAGAAACCCGGAATCCAAACCGCAGCGGCCGACCGAGCCGCTGCCCGGCACCGTCAAGCCGGCCCTGAGGTTCCTCGCTTTTCTGGGTGCGGTGGTGGCGTTCATCGCCATTGCTGCAGTGATCGTTGACCGGATGATCTACGGGTAACGCCATGAGCGACGAAAACAAGGACAAGCGCCGCCACCCGCGTCTGATGCGCGAGGAAACACTGTCGGTGCGACCACTCAGCGCTGACCACGGCGCTACGCGTCAGGAAGCCATCTACTGCTCCACGATGGACATGTCCGCAGCTGGCCTGCAAGTACAACTGGATAGCGCGCTGCCGGAAGGCCAGCTGGTGGATATCTGGATCGCCATGCTCGATGACCTTGGCACTTATCACCTTGATGGCCGGGTTAACTGGGTACGGAAATCCGATCAGGGTGGTGTCGTTGCCGGTATCGAGCTGCTTGATAGCAGTGAGAATCTGCGCGGCTGGCAGGAGCTGTTCAGCTGATCAGATCGGTCACCCTGCGCGCAATTGCTCGTGCAGGGCGGCCGCCAAGCGGTCAAGGCGCTGACGCCTTGATGTCATGTTGAGTCGTTGCAGAAACCGTGTTGACCAGTTCAGCAGTGATTGCACGCCATCTCCGCGACGCCGCGGAATAACATGCAGGTGTACGTGCGGCACATGCTGATTGGCAACCTTGCCGTCGTTGATCAGCAGATTGTGCGCTTCGATGGAGGGGTCCAGCTGGGCCTGCGCGGTCATGACTCTACCCGCCAGCGCCATCAAATGGGCGGCGATCCCCGGCGCAAGCTGATTCACTTTCTCCGCGTGCTGACGGGCAATCACCAGTGCATGACCATCGCTGACCGGAAACAGATCCAGAATGACGATGGCCAGATCATCCTCATACACCAGACTGGCCGGCGCCTTGCTGGCCAGAATATCGCAGAAGATACAGCCGCTCATGCAGGCTCTGCAGGAGCCGGCGATCGGCGACGCTGCACCCAGGCCACAACAACCGCCGGCAACACACCGACCAGTCCAGCGAGCACTACCATCTTGCCGGCCCGCCAGAATGACCCGTCTTCCTGCACCAGCCCGTCAAACATGGCCACCAGCCAGGCCGGTGCCAACGCCGTGTGCTCGGCAGATACCGGTGCCGGCACCGCAAACACCAATGCCGGCATGATGGTGATCAAGGTCCGCCAGGTCAGCGGCAGAAACTTTCCGCCACGCCACATCACCCAGACCGCCATCAGCAGCGCCGCCAGATACCAGCCCCACGCCATGCCAAAGCCCTGTGCTTCCACGTTCACCTCACCCAGTTAATCAGATGGTTCTCAAGCTCATCAGGGTGGACCAGCACCTCGGATACCAGTTCACCACGCATGGATATGCCGGCGTCTATCACCGTCTGAGTGGTGCCGCTCAGCAGCGGATGCCATGGCTCCAGCGGCCTGCCCTCGTGGAGCTGTCGATAGGCACAGCTTTGCGGCAACCAGCGCGAACGTTGCGCCAGAAAGGCCGGTGTCACCTGCAGACAATCCGGCACCTTCTGACTGCGCTCGGCATAAGCGGTACAGCGACAGCGCTCGCAGTCGAGATAACGACATGCCACATCGGTATAGTGCAGTTCTGCGGTTTCCTCGTCTTCGAGTTTGATCACACAACAGCGGGCGCAACCGTCACACAGGGCCTCCCATTCAGTTGCGGTCATATCCGCCAGCGGCACAGTTTCCCAGAAACGCTCACGCATTGTCGGACTTCCGCGCCAACGGTAACGGCTCTTCCTGTTCGCCAGGCGGCATCTGCAGATAAAAGCCCTGCTCGCGAATCTGCATCATCACGGTAGCGCTATCGGCACGAGCGAGCTTCTTCTCCGCGGTCAGCATCAGATCCAGTGCATGACCCGGTGTACCGAAGACTTTCATCAGAGCCTCCGGCAAAGTCGTCAAATCGGCACCGCGGCGGACATACAGATACATGCCCTCCTTTTTCGAGCTGCGGAAAACACTGCACAGCAGACGGTGGTCATCAATCACATCAAATCTCCCAGGCCATCGGCAATAAGCGTCGCGCGCCAGCCGGTAAACGGCTCCGGCATTTGATCCGGGTCTCGGGCCAGCGCCTCGATCCAGCGGCGCCGGGCCAATACCTCTGGCGCCAGCTGGTGCAGGCTTGCGAGGCGGGAAAAATGATCGCGCAGACGCTTGATCCGATCCCGTATTGCCGGCTCGGGCATACCCGGCAGCGCTGGCGGGATATCGCCACTCTCAGCCTCCGCCAGCACCCTTAGCAGATCATCGGCGAAACGACGCAGTGCAGAGGGATGCATTCCCAGACCGCTCAGGTCACTGCGCTGGCGCGCACCACGGCCCGCCAGCGTCAGCAATTCCGCATCCTTGATAACAAAACTGCGCGGAATATCCCGCTCGCGGGCACTGTCGTCACGCCAGCTGGCCAAATGCCGCAACCGCCGTCGACCAGCACCATCCAGCGCCGACGCGCCCTTGATCTGCCGCCACAGCTCGTCTGCCGGCGTAACTCGCTGACAGTCCTGAACCAGCCGGCGACACTCTTCTCGCCACCAGTCCATACGCCCGAGCGTCTCCAGCCGCTGACAAAGCTCCTGATGCAGACCCGGCAGGTACTCGACATCGTGAGCCGCATACTCCAGCTGCTCGTCACTCAGCGGACGTTTGAGCCAGTCGGTACGAGTCGCGGTTTTCGGCAAGGCAACACCGAGCAGGGTTTCCACCAGTTTCTGATAGCTGCACTGCAAATCATGGCCACACAGGGCCGCAGCAATCTGGGTATCCTCAACCTCGGCGGGTGCAAGGTTGCAGCCGACACGCAGCGCCTCCAGATCTTCCGAACAGGCATGCATCACCAGAGCGCGCTGCTCCAGCAACGCATGCATGGCCGGCGCGGTCGTGGTCAGGGGATCGATCAGGTGGCAGCCCCGACCATCATTGACCTGCAACAGCGCCAGACGCGGCCAATAGGTCCGCTCGCGCATGAACTCGGTATCAATAAACAGACGTGTCGCGGGCGCCTGCCGGTCCGTCAGCGCATTCAGGGCCGAGTCATCGGCAATCCAGTGAAACAGGGACAAGGGCTCACTCTCATAGGTTGTACAGGCCGGCATTATACGCACATCCGCCGCCGCCGTGCCGGCCTGATCCCCCTGACGACACCGGCATTCTCTGCTAACCTTGCGCCCCTGTCGCAATCGCCCAAGGACACCCCATGACCATCAAACTCGTACTGGTCCGCCATGGCCAGAGTGCCTGGAATGAGGAAAACCGCTTCACCGGCTGGAAAGACGTTGACCTGACTGAGCAGGGCATCAGCGAAGCGCGCCGTGCCGGCGAGCTACTGAAGGAAGCCGGCTTCGAGTTTGAAGTCGCCTATACTTCCGTACTGAAGCGTGCCATTCGCACCCTCTGGACCATTCTCGACCGCATGGACCAGATGTGGATCCCGGTGATCCGGAACTGGCGTCTGAATGAGCGCCACTACGGTGCCCTGCAGGGCCTGAACAAAGCTGAGACCGCGCAGAAATTTGGTGAAGAGCAAGTGCTGGTCTGGCGTCGCAGCTATGACATTCCGCCGCCGGCCATGGAAAAATCTGACGAACGTTATGCTGGAAATCAGCGCGTCTACCGCGACAACCTGAAAGAAGAGGAGATTCCTCTTACCGAAAGCCTGAAAGAAACCGTGGCCCGGTTTGTACCCTACTATCAGGCAGAGATCGAGCCACAGATCAAGGCCGGCAAGCAGGTCCTGATCGTCGCCCACGGCAACAGCCTGCGAGCACTGGTCAAGTATCTCGATAACATTTCCGAACAGGACATCATCAAGCTCAATATTCCCACCGGCATTCCGCTGGTGTACGAACTGGACGACAACCTCAAGCCGATCCGCAGCTATTACCTCGGTGATGCCGAGGAAGCGGCCAGGGCGGCCGCTGCCGTAGCCAGTCAGGGCAAGGCCTGAGCACCACAGAGTGGCCGGCAGCAGCCGGCCTCTGGAACCGACCCTGACTGCACTGGTCACAGAGACAGCCGCTCAGGTTAACCGAGCCCTCGCTTCATCGGGCTGCTAACGGTATTCTCTGTGCCACTGATGCCGAGCGCAGCTCGGGTATAGCCAGAATAACAACCGGGAATCTGACATGAAAAAAACCTTCCTCGCCCTGCTCTCCGTCGGCCTGATGGCATCTGCCACGGCGCAGGCCAGCACCCCGATCGAACGCAAGATCTGCGTATTCGACATTATTGGTAACGTCGGCCCGGTGATGGGCGCCATGCGTGACTGGAGCACTGCCGCCCTGCAGTGGGGCCTGAAGGCCGAGCTGGTCCCGTTCACCAATGAAGCGATTGCTGCCGAAGACCTCAAGGCTGGAAAGTGCGATGCGGCTCTTATGACCGGCATTCGTGGCCGTGACTTCAATCAGTATTCCGGCACGCTGGACTCAATTGGTGGCATCCCGAGTATCGATCACATGCGCATCGTTCTGCAGGTGCTTGCGCATCCGTCTTCGGCCAGCAAGATCAGCAGCGGCGCCTACTCGATCATGGGCATCGCCCCGGCCGGCGCCGCCTATATTTTCGTCAACGACCGCAAGATCAACACCCTTGCCAAGGCGGCCGGCAAGAAAGTCGCGGTGCTCGAATACGACAAAACCCAATCAATCCTGGTGTCGCAGATTGGTGCCACGCCGGTTAACTCTGATATCACCAACTTCTCCACCAAATTCAACAATGGCGTTGTTGATGTGATTGCCGCACCGCTGGTGGCTTACGCGCCGCTGGAGCTTTACAAGGGGCTGTCCCCGGATGGTGGCATCATCAACTATCCGCTGGTCCAGATCAGCATGCAGCTTATTGCCCGCAGCGACCGCTTTCCGCAGGAGATGATGCAAACTTCGCGGGAGTATTTCTACAACAACCTGGACCAGATTCTTGAAGGCCTGGCCAAGGAAGAAAAATCCGTCGACCCGAAATGGTGGGTGGAAATTCCGGACAAGGATAAATCCGAGTATGAAATCATGATGCAGCAGGCTCGCGTGCAACTGCGTGATCAGGGTTACTACGATAAGGAAATGCTTGGCCTGCAACGACGTATCCGCTGCAAGATCGACAATGCCCGCGCCGAATGTGTAAACCCGATCGAGTAAGTCGTTTCGATCAAAAAAGCCGGGCGTGGCCCGGCTTTTTTATTTTGCAAACCTGACCGTTACAAGCCCATCTGCTTGGCAATGACTTCATTCATGATCTCGTAAGTGCCACCACCAATGGCCAGAATGCGGTTATCCCTGTAGAGCCGCTCCACCACCGTGCCGCGCATAAAGCCACTGCCGCCGAAGATCTGCACCGCATCATAGGTCACCCGGTCAGACACGTTGGTGGCAAAGTTTTTCGCCATCGACACTTCCTTGATACAGTTCTGTCCGGCCGCCATCTTCGCTGCCACCCGGTAGGTAAATTCGCGGCTGGCCTCGATCTCGGTGGCCATTTGCGCCAGCTTGTGTCTGGTCACCTGAAATTGACCAAGCTTGCGTCCAAACGCCTCTCGCTCCTTGACGTAACGCAGGCACTCCTCCAGTGCAATCTGCGAGGTCATATTGGCCATCACGCAAAGCATCAGGCGCTCCGGCTGGAAGTTGGTCATGATGCAGAAGAAACCACCGTTCTCCGGGCCGATCAGATTGCTTGCCGGCACCCGGCAGTCCTCGAAGAACAACTCGGCGGTATCGCTGGCCCACCAGCCGGTTTTCTTCAGTGTCCGGCCGACGCTGAAACCCGGCGTTCCCTTCTCAACCAACAGCAGGCTGACACCACCGAAACCGGGCTCACCGGTGCGTACGGCGACAGTGTAGTAATCCGCCCGTACGCCGCTGGTGATAAAGGTCTTGCTGCCATTGACGATGTAGTGATCGCCATCCTTCACCGCGCGGGTGCGCAGATTGGCTACATCCGAGCCGCCACCCGGTTCGGTGATCGCCAGACAGGCAATCTTGTCGCCGCTCAGCACCGCAGGCACGACCCGCGTTTTCAGCTCCTCGCTGCCCCACTTCACCACCGGCGGCAGACCAATGTCCATGGAACCCAGACTGGCCACCAGTCCACCGGATGTGGAGCGCATCAACTCCTCGGAGCAGGCAATTTTCATAAACACGTCTTCGCCCGTGCCGCCGAACTCTTCCGGATAGCCGATGCCGCAAATGCCGGCGTCGGCGGCCTTCTTGTACAGCTCCCGTGGAAAGCTGCCGGCCTCCTCCCAGTCATCGACATGGGGCAGCACCTCTCGCTCGACAAAGCGGCGCACGGTGTCGCGAAGCATGGCGTGAGTATCGTTGAAATAGTCAAGGCTGGCGCTCATCAGGGACTCCCGGATTCAGATGCGGAGACCGTACCAAGCGCTTGCTTGGTTGGCAAGCAGCCGAAACTACAAATGCCGCCGTGACTTCAGTGCCTGGGCCAGGGTGGCGCCGTCGACGAATTCCAGATCACCGCCCATGGGCACGCCCTGGGCAATACGGCTGACGCTGACAGAAGTGCCCCGGACCATGTCGAGGATGTAGTGAGCAGTGGCCTCACCTTCCACCGTGGTACCGGTGGCAAGAATCAGCTCCTGTATCTCGCCAAGCTGGCGCTCAAGCAGGTTCAGGCCGATTTCCTCGGGGCCGATCCCGTCGATCGGCGACAGATGTCCCATCAGCACGAAATAGCGGCCACGGTATTCGCCGGACTGCTCGATCGCCAGCACATCCGCCGGTGACTCGACGATGCAGACCTGACTCTGGTCACGGCGCTGATCGGCACACACCGGGCAAAGATCATCTTCGGCAAAGTTGCGGCAACAGGAGCAATGGCGGACGCCCTGCATGGCCGCCTCCAGCGCTGCGGCAAGACGGCCGCCACCTTCACGATTGCGCTCCAGCAGCCAGTAGGTCATACGCTGGGCCGAGCGCGGGCCGACCCCGGGCAACACGGTAAAGCTGTCAATCAGGCGCTGAACCAGAGGGCTGTGCTTCATCAGAACAACTTGAAGCCGGGTGGTAATGGCAGACCGGCGGTCATGCCGGCCATCTTCTGTTGCTGCTCGCGCTCGACCCGGCGCACCGCATCATTCACCGCAGCAGCCAGCAGGTCTTCGAGCATTTCCTTGTCTTCCTTCATCAGTGACGGATCAATCTCGACCTTTCGGACATCGTGACGGCCATTCATGGTGACCTTGACCATGCCGGCGCCAGACTCACCGGTAACCTCGGCCTTGCTGATGTCGTCCTGCATTTTCTTCATTTTCTCCTGCATGGCCTGGGCCTGTTGCAGGAGGTTGTTCATATCGAATTCCATGGTTCAGTCCTCCGGTTCGATGGAGTCAATATCAAGCTGGCCGCCGAACTCCCGGGTCAATGCCACTACAACCGGGTCCTGACTGATCAGCTTGCGGGTTTTTTCCAGTTTTTCCTGACGGGCCGCGGCGATCTGCTGGGCCGGGGTGTGGCTGACACCTTGCTGCCAACTGGCCTTCAGGCGCACCGCGCTACCGAGCCGCTCGGATACCACTGCGGCAAGCTGCTCCAACCGCTCTGGCGTCGCCAGCATCTGGTGACCGGACTCCAGCAACAACGTCCAGTTGAGACCATCACGCTCACCGAGCGCCGCGTGTTCAGCCAGATTACGCAACATGCCATCCACCGGCAGACTGGCCACCAACTTTGCCCACCAGACGGCGGCATCTTCCAGCGCCGGAACAGCAGCGGATTCAGCCGAGATATGTGCCCTTGCAGCAGGCTGCGACGTCGCTGGCGGCTGGGTGTTGATGTTGGGCGCCGGTTGTTCCGGCGCTGGCACTGACCGCAGAGCTGCCGGAGCGGCCGCAGTCGGTCGAATGGACTGGACCGGTGCAGGCTGAGGCGCGGGACGGGTCTGAGCCGGTACCGCCCGCAACTCGGGACGGCCCGGCTCAACTGACTTTTTTACGCCGTCGCCGCCTCCTGCGGGAACACCGTCCGGGCGGAACAGCACCATCCTCAGCAGTATCATTTCCAACCCGGCCCGCGGGTCCGGTGCATCAGTCAGATCACGACGGCCACGTAGAGCAATGTCATAGCAAAGCTGTACCTGCTCGGCAGTGAACTCTGCGGCCAGCGCCGTGATACGTTCGTCAACCTGCCGCCCCGGCACTGCCTGCGCCACGGCCAGCGCGTGCAGGCCGCTGATGATCTCATCAAGCAGCGCCAGTTCATCCGGCGACTGTTCGGCAACCTGATCCAGTGCCGTCAGCACAGTTTCCGCGCCACCCGCCGCCAGCGACTGCAGCAGCGCAAGTACGTGGGCACGATCAACGCTGCCAAGCATGGACCGCACAGCGGTTTCATCAAGCGGATTACCACTAAACGCAATGGCCTGATCGGTCAGGCTCAATGCATCACGCATCGAGCCGCGAGCCGCCTGCCCGATCAGCGTCAACGCCGGCGTTTCGTAGCCGATCATTTCACGCTCAAGCAAATCCTTCAGATGTGCGGCAATACGATCTGCCGGCAACGCCTTCAGATTGAACTGCAGACAACGGGACAGGATGGTAACCGGCAATTTTTGCGGATCGGTGGTGGCCAGCAGAAACTTCACGTGCGGCGGCGGCTCTTCCAGCGTCTTCAGCAAGGCATTGAAGGAATGCGCCGACAACATGTGTACTTCGTCAATCAGGTAAACCTTGTATCTGCCTCGGGTCGGCGCGTACTGGACGTTGTCGAGCAACTCGCGGGTATCCTCCACCTTGGTGCGGCTGGCGGCGTCCACCTCGATCAGGTCAACAAAGCGGCCCTCGCCGATTTCCACACAGGTGTCGCAGACCCCGCAGGGCTGGGAACTGACCCCCTGCTCACAATTAAGACAACGCGACAGAATCCGGGCAATGGTGGTTTTGCCCACCCCCCGGGTACCGGTAAACAGATAGGCATGGTGCAGGCGGTCATGATCAAGCGCATTGATCAACGCCCGTGATACGTGCTCCTGCCCGACCAGTTCATGAAAGGTGCGCGGCCGGTATTTGCGCGCCAGAACCTGATAACTCATCACCGTTCCAAAGCCAGCATGAAAGGCCGTATCGTACCAGAATTCCGGCCCGCATCCGCCCCGTAAAAGGGCCTGTTTCCATGGAGGGTGAAGACAATCTCAAAGCCGGCACCATCACCGCAGAAACCGGCAAAGAATGCACCAAACGAGACAGCAGAAATGGAGACAGCCCTGCCAGCCACACCCCGGCACACGACGTCACTGCTACCGTTGCTTCCTTCCGGACCTGGCGGGGTTCACAGCTGGTCATTGCGGGGGGACCGACAGGGCTGCCATTG
>JBFHPX010000016.1:0-16678 GCA_041592575.1 Alcanivoracaceae bacterium | reverse complement strand
GCGCCTGCAATGCTGAAGCACTGACCAGACAAACCGGTGCCGGTTCGGTATGCGGATCATGCAAGCCACTGCTTGCAGAGCTGGTCAGCAACAATATCGATGCCTCTACCACCGCAACTCACATTGTCAGGTCACTACTCCTGACATCGCTTGTCGGTCTGCTGCTGGCGCTGATGGTCTGGTTACTACCACCGATTCCGGCAGCGGTTTCGGTGCAGGGTGGATTCCATCCAGGCGAGCTGTGGACCGATCAGCTGCTGAAGCAGATCAGCGGCTTCACCGCGGTCGCCCTGATGGTCATCGGCCTGCTCATTTCCTTGCGCAAACGCACGCGCCTGAAGCTCGGCCCGTTCAACACATGGCGAGTCGTCCATGTCGTGCTCGGCATTGCCGTGGTAGCGCTGCTGATCGCACACACCGGTCTCGACAGTGGCAGCAATCTGAACCGCCTGCTGATGCTCGACATGATTGCAATTGCCTTGCTAGGCGCCCTGACCGGCGTGGTCATGGCAATTGAGCAGCGCTTGTCACCGCGCTGGGGAAGACGACTGCGCAGGGGCTGGAGCATGGCACATATTCTGCTGCTCTGGCCGCTACCGGCATTGCTCGGCTTCCATGTCCTCGCCAGCTACTACTACTGACTCGGAATAACGGATGCGCATGAGCAATACCTTGCTATGGATACTCTGGGCACTGGTCACACTGGCACTGTGTGGCTGGCTCGGCTATCGCCTGCTGCTGTCCGATGACAACGAGATTTTCCTGCTCGGCCAGACCAGCCATGGCCACCACCAGATCGAGCTGGCTTGCACCAGTTGCCATACCTCTGCGTTTGGTGGCCAGGAAGTCTTGCAGGATGCCTGCATGAACTGCCATGGCGATGCACTGAAAGCTGCTCAGGATGACCATCCGCGCAGCAAGTTCACTGACCCGCGTAATGCAGATCGACTGGCAGAAATCGATGCCCGCTACTGCGTCGCCTGTCATCGTGAACACAAGCCCGAACTTACCGGCGAAATGGGCGTCACCCGGCCAGACGATTTCTGCTTTCACTGCCATGCCAATATCGCCGAGACCCGACCCAGTCATGCCGGCATGGAATTCAATACCTGTGCCAGTGCCGGCTGCCATAACTACCATGACAACACCGCCCTGTATGAGGATTTCCTGCTGACTCATGCGGGCCAGCCCGACTTTCTTGAGAAAATGCGGGTGCCGGTGCGCCATCCGGCAACGGATGAGGTTCATGCCAAAGCGCTCACTCTGGCAGATATCGACATGCCGAAGACGCTGAGCATGGACAGCGCCATACCGTCCCAGTGGCAGCACAGCGCCCATGCCCGCAGTGGCGTCAATTGCTCTGACTGTCATAACGACAATGGCGCTGAGTATGGCGCCGGATCACAAACCTCTGCATGGATAGACAAGCCTGATCACAACAGCTGTCGCAGCTGCCACCAGGAACAGGTCAGCGGATTCTTGTCCGGCATGCATGGCATGCGCCTTGCCGCCGGGCTCACTCCGATGCGCCCGGCATTGTCCTGGAAGCCGATGCGCGAACAGGCCGCCGATATAACACTGAGCTGCAACAGCTGCCACCTGGCCCATGACTACAACCCGGTTCCTGCTGCCACAGAAAGTTGCCTTGGTTGCCACGCAGACAACCACTCACTGGCGTACCAGGACTCAAAGCATGCCGCGCTCTGGCAGCAGGAAATTTCCGGCAATGCTGATAGCGGCAGCGGCGTTTCCTGCGCCACCTGTCATCTGCCAAGAGAAACGCATAAGAAAAATGGAAAAGATGTAGTTCGGGTACAGCACAACCAGAACCACAACCTGAGACCGGTGGAAAAAATGGCGCGCGACGTCTGCATGCATTGCCATGGCCTCGATTTCACCCTTGACGCGCTGGCCGATCCCGTCCTGCGCGCCAACAACTTCCAGGGCCGTCCGGCGACGCAGATTGAAAGCATCCGGATGGCTGAGGAACGGCTGCGACAGCAGCAGGAGAGCCGCCAGAACCGGAGCACCGGTCAATAACTGGCATTTCAGTGTTTCACCCACGAACGAGGACGATGATATGAACAGCAAGACACCGCGTTTCACCCTGATCACACTGACCAGTCTGGCGCTTCTCAGCGGCTGCTCCGGCGAAACCGAAGCCCCCGCAGGCATTGCGCCACAAAAATTCACCGACGCACTGTTCGCAGTAATGGAAGCAGACCGTACTGTTTATACACGCAAGGTAGTACAGCGTTTGGCAAACGAAGAAAAAGTTATCAAGGCCAGTGAACACTGGTCCGACGACAAGGCCCTGCCATTGCCGGCACAGATGTTCCGGTTCGGCTCTGAGGCCGTTGCCGAGAAAACCGATGCCTTCAGCTATACCCTGCAGTCGATCTGGCCAATCAATGAACAGAACTCGCCGAAAACCCAGATGGAACGCGACGGCCTACAGTATGTGGTGGACAACCCGGGCAAGAATTTCTACGGCGAGGAAACGCTTGGAGGCGTGACCTACTTCACTGCAGTGTATCCGGATGTGGCGGTTTCCCCCGCCTGTGTCAGCTGCCATAACGAACACCGCGACACCCCGCGCAGCGATTTCAAGATCGGTGACGTGATGGGCGGCGTGGTCATTCGCGTGCCGCTGTAATGATTGCGCGATTACTCACCGGCAACGTCACCCACTGCACCCTGCTGGCTTTATTGCTGGCAGGATGCAGCCCTGCTGAACATCCGGGCCAGTTGATATGGCAGAACAACTGCAAGGTCTGCCATGGCCCTGGACTGGCCGGAGCGCCGCGCATTGGTCATCAAGCTGACTGGGCAGCGCGACTAACCAGAGGCACCGACACACTGATCGACCATGCCATCAACGGGTACGCCGGCCCTGGCGGTCATGAAATGCCGGCCCGGGGTGGAAATCCATCACTCACCGATGCCGACATTGCCGCTGCCGTGAACTACATGATTTCACAAAGCCGATAACTTCCACCAACGGAGACATACCATGACACCGGAACAGAAAATTCTTGTGCAACAGAGCTTCACCAAGGTGGTGCCGATCGCCGATCAGGCTGCGGCGCTGTTTTATCAACGGCTGTTCTCGCTGGACCCGAGCCTGCAGCCCCTGTTTCGCGGCAACATGGAGGAACAGGGTCGCAAGTTGATGAAGATGATCGGTACCGCCGTTAATGGTCTTGACGACCTCGATGCGCTGGTGCCGGCGGTACAGGATCTCGGCCGGCGCCATGTTGGTTATGGTGTCGAGGACGGCCACTATGACACCGTTGGTGCGGCCCTGATCTGGACACTGGAGCAGGGACTGGGCGATGCCTTTACCAATCCGACCCGCGAAGCCTGGGTCACCGTCTACGGCATTCTGGCCAGCACCATGAAAGCGGCCGCAGCAGATGTGGCCAGGCCCGCCAAAAAAGGATTCTTCGGCGGTCTGTTCTCGCGCTGAGTGTCGTCGACTCTTCTTGCAGGTCCCGATGTCCGCCGGCATGCTGCGCGGACACGGGCTGGCAAGGAGAATCGATGGCCATCGAGATCGAACGCAAATTCCTGCTGCGAGATACCGGCTTTCTGGAGAACCTGTCCGGGGAGCGGATCTGTCAGGGCTATCTCAGCGATACCGCGGACGCCACAGTGCGGGTACGACTGATCGGCCAGCAGGGCTTTCTGACCGTCAAGGGCCGTAGTCAGGGCATTTCCCGTAGCGAATTCGAGTACCCCATTCCTGCCACGGATGCCGAGCAGCTGCTGGGCATGTGCAGCGCCGGCCGTATCGACAAGATTCGCTACCGGATACCCCATGGCGACCACACCTGGGAGGTGGACGTGTTCAGCGGTGCCAATCAGGGGCTGGTGGTTGCCGAGATTGAGCTGGCCAGCGAAGATCAGCCATTCTCCCGTCCCGACTGGCTCGGCAGGGAAGTCAGTCACGACCCCCGATACTTCAACAGCCAGTTAAGCCGCGAGCCATTCTCCAGCTGGCCATCCGGGGGGCTGTCATAAAAGTTTCTTTTGAAGCCGGCCCGGGGACCCGGCAAGGTTGCCCCCGAATGGATACTGACACGGCGAAGGACTTGCCCGTCGAGAGACCGCCCCATGCCAAAAGCCAGCATTGATGTCCTTCGCAAACATGCCCTGCGCGTCCATGAGGACGTCGCCGAAATGCTCAACACCGATTCCGAGCTGGAGGAAGATGCGGTCCACGGCCTGCGCGTCGCAGCCAAGGAAGTCCGGGCGCTCTGGCAACTACTGAAACCGCTGCTGGACGACGCGCGCGCCGAGCAGGCCATTGCCAGCCTGGGTGAAGCCGCCGCCAGTCTCAGCGATGTGCGTGATCAGTACGTTACCGGTGACACCCTGTTGAAGCTGTGCCGGCGGGCGCGAGGCAAGGATGCCCGTCAGGCTCTGGAGAATGCGCTGAAACTGCTTCAAGCGGGACGACACGGAGACGCTACCCGCGTCGCTGCATCCAGACAGCTCCGGGAAAGCTGGGCCGATGACAGCAAACGCTGGCAAACACTGAACGTCAGTATCAGTCAAACCGAACTGATCTCGGAAGGTTATGGGCGCCTTTACCGGAAAGCATACCGACTGACGCACAGCGCCCTGAACAGCGATGACATCCAGCTCTGGCACTCGCTACGAAAATGGGTCAAGTATCTGGCCCTGACCCTGCCGCTACTCGGCAACAGCAGCAAACTTGAGCCGCTATACACCGACATCACCCGACTTGGCAAAAAGCTCGGCCGGCTGCACGACCTCGAAACGTTACTGACGGAGCTGTCAACACTGGCCTGGCCGAATCAAGACACTGAACAACCGGCCTATGTACGCCATCTTGTACGTCGTGAAATGGGCTCGGTCCTTGAAGAAAGTGCCTTGCTGGCAGTAGAGATTTTTTCTGACAAGCCGCGAAAGTTTGTCCGAGAGCTGCAACGTCAAATTCGCTGAATCACTCGCCGAGCATGGCTTCAACATCGATGCCTGTGGTCATCACACCGATGGCTTGAGCGGTTACCGGGTCATGCAGACGGATACTGACCTGAACCTGAAATTTCTCGGTGGAGGCATCGTACTCAACCCGGTCGATAAAAATACCCTCCCCTTCAGGTGCAAATACTTTCTGATACTTACGCTCGTCTCCTTGCCAATAGTCTGTGGTCACTCTGCTGATGCCAACATTAAGTCCATGCCTGTCCATCACCAGAATTTCGGTAAACACGTCGGATTCCTTGGCCTCAACTGCCTGCAGATAGCGGGACAACCGATTCGACAGAATCTCTCTGATCAGCTCGGGCGCTCCCGTTTCAAGCTCCCGAACCCATCTCCGGTCAAGCTCGCGGAGTTCGTCCACTGATACATCACCACGCAGACGATTGGCATCAGCCACCGCCGATACCACCTCGACTGTTGCAGCAAGCGGCAGCAATCTGGCCTCAACGAGGCGCATAAGCTTGCCAGTTTCATTCTCAGACAACTGCACTGTTTCGGTATTGCACTGAGGCATCATGCTATTAAAGCGAGAAAGAAAGTCCGGCCGTGCTCGAAGAAAATTATTGGAAAAATAAACCCCGAGCGGAGTGTACTTCTCGAACCTGCTGTGGATAACCGGCCCCGAAGCATGGTTACGAAGATACAGATTCACGGTATGAATATCTGCCAGAAACGCATCAATTCGACCGGTTTCCAGAAGCCTGATCAGCTGCCCGACAGAAGTCACTTCCTTACTCAGGACGACGCCGCGTTCTGCCAGCCAGCCACTCTGGTTACTGCCCAGCACACCGCCCAGTCGTGGTCCGAATGGAAACCCCTGCACGTAGAGCAGCTGTTCATTGAGCGAAAACCAGTACCACTTCTCCAGCGCGAGAGGCGCTGACAGGGTGGCGTAGCGATCCATCTCCGCGAACCGCATGGCACTGAACAACCCCTCGGCCAAAGCGTTCTGGACATTAAAGCGGACACGCCGCCAGGGCACCATCCTGACTTCATAGGGTAAGCCTACGGCACGAAAAACGCAGTCCAGCGTCTCCACCGCGGTGCCGGTAAGGCGCCCCTCATCTTCAAACTGATACGGCGGAGCGGAACTGGCATCAAGCAGAATCCTGCCGAATGCCGGCGGCGACAGGCACAACAAGCTGGTCAGCAGCAGGCCGGTTAACCGGCCGGATCGTCGGCACCCGGACATGACAGCGTGATCCCTCACTACCAGACGGTTCTGGCAGATTACCCCAGCGCCTTGAAGACCACAGCCATTTTCTTCACATTCGAAGAACTTTCTGTTCATTACCGCTGGCGTCGGGTTCTGTCAGCTCCCTGGCCTATTCGCTGTCCGCTTGCCAGTTCCGGAAAGCGCCCCGGAGTAGAAGTTCGACAGCAAGGAAAGGCCCCTCGGCAACACAGTCAGCAAACCCTGCGAATACCCTGCAATCCGCGCAGGCTTTCCTGCCTGGCGGTCTGGAAAAACTCCTGCAGGAACGGCACCTCCGCTTCTTCCCGGCGAATCCCTGCGTGCAGGGTGCGCCAGACGCCCTGCCGGCCAAGCGGCACGCTGCAAATCAGGTCGTGTTGCAGGTACTCGCTGATCGCCCAACTCGGCAGTGCTGCCACACCGCGCCCGGCAGCCACTAACTGAATCATCATCGGCGTCAGTTCGGTTTTGCGAATCTGCGCCGGTTCGACACCGGCCTGATCAAGAAACGCGGTAAAGATATCAAGCCGGTCACGCTCCACCGGATAGGTAATCAGGGTCTGGTCCGCCAGAGACTGCGCATCGATAAAATCCCGCGCCGCCAGCACTGAGTCTCTGGCCACCGCCAGCACCAGCTCATAACTGAATAACGGCAGCCAGAGCAGCGCATCGTGCTCGACCGGGTCAGAGCTGATCACCATATCCAGATCGCCGCGCAACAACGCCGGTTGCGGTGCAAACGCAAACGCGGCAGAGAGATCCAGCTCGACCTGCGGCCACTGTTCGCGGAACCGGTCCAGCGCCGGCATCAACCACTGGAAACAGGCATGGCATTCGATCGCCAGATGCAGGCGACCGGACTGGCCAGTGGCCAGTGAGCGGATATCACGCAGCCCCTGGCGCATCAGCGGCAACACCTGATCCGCCAACACCAGAAGTCGCTCGCCGGCCACGGTAAAGCGCACCGGCCGGGTGCGCCGGTTCAGCAGGCTAACGCCAAGCCGGTCCTCCAGATCGCGCAGCTGATGCGACAGTGCCGACTGGGTGACATGCAGACGCTCAGCTGCCTCGACCAGCGAGCCGGCCTCGCGGATGGCGTCGAGGGTTTCCAGATGACGCAGACCTATCATGAGACAATCTCATCTTATAAATTCGTAACGTGATTTTGTCTCATGATGGAGAGACACCACAATCCCTGCCGACACTTTCGATCCATTTGCCACCGACACCCGGATTGTCCGTGGCCGGCAGGAGACAGACCATGACCACCCTTCATTCCCCCGGCTTTCCCCGTATCGGCGCCCGCCGCGAACTGAAGCAGGCGCTGGAAGCCTACTGGGCCGGTACCCTGCAAGCCTCCGAGCTGGAGCATGTCGGCCGCACCCTGCGTGCCCGTCACTGGCAGCAGCAGGCTGACGCAGGGCTGGACCTTCTGCCGGTCGGTGATTTCGCCTGGTACGACCCGATTCTGGAATGGAGCTGCCTGCTCGGCGCAGTGCCCGCCCGCTTCCGGCAGGCGGACGATCAGCCGGTCAGCCTCGACACCCTGTTCCGCATGGCCCGCGGTCGCGCCCCGCAAGGCGAACCGGCAGCCGCCTGCGAAATGACCAAGTGGTTCGACAGCAACTACCACTACATCGTCCCGGAACTGCATCCGGACCAGAGCTTCCGGCTGGCCCGGGAAACTCTGTTCACCTGGGTCAGTGAAGCGCAAACACTCGGCCATGCGGTCAAGCCGGTCATTCCCGGGCCGCTGACCTGGCTCTGGCTCGGCAAGGGCGATGCTTATAACGGTGCTGATGACAGCCGCAAACTGTTGCTGCTGGAGCAGCTGATTCCGGTTTACCGGGAAGTGTTGCAGCGACTTGCCGCGCTCGGCGTTGACTGGGTACAGATTGATGAACCGATCCTGACACTGGACTTGCCGGATGCCTGGAAGCGTGCCTTTCTGCGCAGTTATGACCAGATTAAAGGTGCCACTGCCATTAACATTCTGCTCGCCACTTACTTCGGCGATCTCGACGACAATCTGTTCACCGCGCTGGAGCTGCCTGTGCAGGGCCTGCATGTCGATCTGGTTCGCGCGCCAACGCAATTGGCAACAATTCTGCCGCGCATTGGCAACAAGGTGCTGTCCGCCGGCATCATCAATGGCCGCAATATCTGGCGCACCGATCTTGATGCTGCGGCCGCGCTGCTCGGCGACGCCCGGCGACAGCTCGGCGAGCGGCTATGGCTGGCGCCGAGCTGCTCACTGGCCCATGTGCCGGTGGATCTGTCTTATGAAAACAAACTTGATGCAGAGCTGAGAAGCTGGCTCAGCTTTGCCATTCAGAAGCTGGATGAACTGGCATGGCTGCGCGGGTTGATTGATGCCGACCCGACGGTGAACGATGCCGTCAACGCACAACGGCTTGCCTTGAAAAGCCGGCAGCAATCCACACGGATTCATGACCCGCGGGTACAGAAGCGGCTGGCTGACAGTGTTTCCTTGTCGCGCCAGCGCCAGCAGCCGTTCAATCAGCGCATCAGCGCCCAGCAAGATTCGTTGAGCCTGCCCCCCTTCCCGACCACCACCATCGGCTCGTTCCCGCAAACCCGGGAAATCCGCACAGCCCGACGTGACTGGAAAGCAGGACGTCTCAGCGAAGCCGATTACCTCAGCGCCATGAAAAACGAAATACGTCACTGCATCCGGATACAGGAAAAACTGGGGCTGGATGTATTGGTGCACGGCGAAGCCGAACGCAACGACATGGTTGAATACTTTGGTGAATTGCTCAGCGGCTTTGCCTTCAGCGAGAACGGCTGGGTGCAAAGTTACGGCTCGCGTTGCGTCAAACCGCCGATTATTTTTGCCGACGTGTCGCGGCCACAGCCGATGACCGTCGACTGGGCGCGCTTTGCCCAGTCGCTGAGCGACAAACCGGTCAAAGGCATGCTGACCGGGCCGGTCACCATCCTGCAGTGGTCGTTTGTCCGCGATGACCAGCCGCGTGCTGACACCTGCCGGCAGATTGCGCTGGCCCTGCGCGACGAAGTCAGCGACCTCGAAGCTGCCGGCATCAGGATTATCCAGATTGACGAACCTGCGTTTCGCGAAGGACTGCCGCTTCGCAAACGCGACTGGCAGTGCTATCTCGACTGGGCGGTGGACTGTTTCCGGCTGTGTTCGGCGCAGGTACGCGATGACAGCCAGATCCACACCCATATGTGCTACTCGGAGTTCAACGACATCATCGAGGCCATCGCCGCCATGGACGCTGACGTGATCACCATCGAGACCTCGCGCTCGAACATGGAACTGCTGCAGGCATTCGAGCACTTCGCCTACCCGAACGATATCGGCCCCGGCGTCTATGACATCCATTCGCCGAATATCCCGTCGGTGGACTGGATGGTAAGGCTGATGGAAAAAGCCCAGGCCGGCGTGCCGGCGGAGCGACTCTGGGTCAACCCGGATTGCGGCCTGAAAACCCGCGGCTGGCCGGAAACCGAGGCGGCATTAGCAGCCATGGTCGCGGCGGCGCGACAATTGCGGGCCGGGGGAGCCGCCGGCAGCTCGCGTCAGACCCGGGCCGCCGGCTGATCAGGCAGTACAGCCGTGCTGGTCGTTACAGCACGGCAACACATCCGGCCTTGCATTGGCGGCGGGAAATGGTCACATTTTCCCAAATATGGACCGACCCGCCGCCACCATCCTGCTCGCTCTGGCACGCATGCTGCGCCCCATCGTCCGGGTGCTGCTGCATAACCACGTGTCCTATGCGACCTTTGACCAGATCGCCCGACAGGTCTTTGTCGAGGTGGCGGAGCAGCATTTCCGCATTGATGGCCGCAAACAGACCAACAGCCGGATCGCGGTGGTCACTGGCCTGTCGCGTAAGGAAGTGCTTCGCATCATGCGCGAGCCGACACTCGCGGACCGTGATCTGGGCAGGCAGTTTCACCGCGCCGCCCGGCTGGTCTCGACCTGGAACAACGAGGCGCCGTTCCTGGATGCTGACGGCAAGCCTCTGGTGCTGCCGTTCGACGGCGCCGAGCCTTCGTTCAGCTCACTGGTGCTGCACTGCGGCGGCGACCTGACCCCGCGGGCGGTGTTCGACGAACTGCGGCTGGCCGGTGTAGTCAGCATGGACACAGAACGGCAGGTGACGCTGAAGGCACGCAGCTACGTACCCAGTCAGGACGTCACCCAGATCATGAATATCCTTGGCACCGATGTCGGCGATCTCGCCGAGACCATATCCTACAACCTTGACGCACCACCCGGTGGCAGTCGCTTCCAGATGAAGGTGTCCTACGACAACCTGCCTCGGGAGTCGCTCGACGCCTTCCACCGGCTGGCCTCGGAACGAGGCCATGAGCTGCTGCTCGAGTTTGATCAGTGGTTACGCCGCCACGACCGCGACACCAACCCCACCGCCGAAGGCAGTGGCCGGGCTCGTGCCGGGGTCGGCATTTACTACTTTCAGTCCCTGCCGGAAGAGGAGGAGCAATGAATACGCCGCTATCGTGCCTGCTCCTGTTGCTGCTGGCCGTGCTGGCCGGCTGTGGCCCGGCGGGCAATGATCAGGCCAATGGCGGCATCGGTGGTTCCGGTGGCGGCAACGGCGGTGGCGATGTCGCCGAAGGCGGCGTTGGCGGCTCCGGCTCCGGCACCACCACCGGCTATGGTTCCCTCTACATAAACGAACACCGCTATTACCAGATTGCTGAAAATGCGCTGGTCTGGCTCGACGGCGAGCTGGTGTCACCGACCACCATCAACCCGACCGGACAGGGACTGCCGCTGGGCCTGGTGGCCGAATTCGTCCTCGCTGAGGATGCCAATGCGGAAATGACCAGCGGTACGATTCGCCAGCTGGTGGCCAATCACGACATTATCGGCCCGGTTACCTCGCTGGCGCCGCTAACTGTCCTGGGCCAGCCGGTGCGGACCTCCACCAATACCCTGCTCGATAATGTGGTGGTTGCCGACCTGCTGACCGGTCAGGACCTCAAGGTCGCCGGTCGCCGCGACCAGACCGGCAAGGTCCGCGCCAGCCGTCTGGCCAATGCCCCGGCAACACCGTTCTGGCAGCTGGTTGGCCCGATCGCAGGCAAGGACGGCACCGGCTTCAGCATCGGCGCCCAGCGCATCGAGCTGTTGTCGACTCCGGCCATCAGCTGTGACGCCGCGCTGGCCGATGGCCAGCGGGTACTGCTGCGGGCACAGCCAGAGGTCGACTTTACCGACGGCGATGCACTCACCACCGTCACCGAGATCATCTGTCTGGCCGATGGCCTGAGCCTGTTTGGCGAGGAGGCTCCGGCCACCCTGCCCGCCACCACGGACGGCTTTATTACCTCGATCACGTTTGATGGCGGCCTGCCGGTTCAGGTCAGCCTCGGTGGTCAGCAGGTCGATCTGACCAATGTCCTGCCGGTGCTGGTGGCAACGCTGGCGTCACTGGAGCTGGGCACCCATCTGGAGGTGGACGGCGTGCTGGATACCAGCACAGGGGTATTGCAGGCACGCCGGCTGCAACTGCGCGATGAACTTGCCCTGTTCGAAATCATCGCCCCGATCGTCCGTCTCGACGATGGCAGCGTACTGGTGCTTGGCCAGCCGCTGACCGGGCTGCCGGTGGCGGATGACTCGGTACTCAGCGGGCTGGCGGACGGCAGCACTGCGCGCCTTGGTGGCTACATCAACGGCGACGGGATCGTCGTTGTACAGGCGGCCAGTGTTCCTGAACAGCTGGTATCCCTGAGCGGTGCCATTCAGTCCGTTGACGAAATGGCCGGGCAGCTCATCGTCGCCGGCATCCCGTTCCAGCTTGATAGCGCCGACAGTGTCAGCCTGCTAGGTGAAGACGGTGTCCTGGTCAATCTGCTGGACTCCGTGCTCTGCAATGATCTGCTACCGCTGATCTGCCCGCCCGCCAGCGCCCCCCGGGTCGATCCATCCCTGATTGGCATGCTGGCCGACATCAACGCCGCCACCCCGGTGGCCGGGGTGCTGGAAGGTGGCGACCTGATTCTGGCAATCCCGCCCCCCTGAAACCCGCTAACCGACTTTTCCCGGGACAACGCCGACCAAGCAGTTGCTTGGTTGACATCCGCGCCTGTTCACGCCGGTCATTTCGGCCAAGCCGTTTAGTGAGAAAGTACCAGCAGAAGACTGGCGCCACCCCAGAGGCGAATGTACCATCGGTCAATGTAATCATTTGAGAGGCATTATCGCCATGGCCATTGCAGTCCAACCCATTCGTCGCGATATCCGTTTCAAACTGCCCGCCGAGCGCGTCACCAACTGGCACGGCACCGGCATGCATGTGTCCCAGTTTCTGAACACCATGAGCCTGTTTTTCCCCGTGGGTGAGCGGTTCTTCATCGACTCGGTACGACATTTCCGTGACCACGCCAGGGATGATGCCGCCCTGAAGGCCGGCATCACCGCCTTCATCGGCCAGGAGGCCATGCACGGCCGTGAGCACGAGGAAATGAACGAGATGATGGAGCAGGCCGGCATGCCCGCCATGGCGCAGGAAAAATATGTCCTGAACCTGCTCAACCTGGTGCAGAAGTACACGCCAAAGATTTTCCAGTTGTCCGCCACCGTATCGCTGGAGCATCTGACCGCCATCCTCGGCGGTGCCCTGCTGGAAAACAGCGAGCAGTTCTTCGAAGCTGCCGAGCCGCGCTTCAAGGCAATCTGGCAGTGGCATGCATTGGAAGAAACCGAACACAAGGCGGTGGCCTATGATCTTTACGCCAAGGTGATGGGCAAAACACTACGAGCCTACGCCCTGCGCACCATTACCCTGCCGATTGCCACCGGCATCTTCCTTGCCATTCTTTATCCTTACTACATCGAAAACCTGCGTCGCACTGGCGGCCTGACCGGCAAGGGCACCATCAAGGGTCTGTGGACCAGCCTGCAGTACCAGTGGGGCAAGCCGGGCATTCTCCGTCAGGTGGTCAAGCCTTGGCTGGACTGGTTCAAACCGGGCTTCCATCCCTGGGATCATGACAACAGCCACTTCCTCAAGGAGCTGGATAGCATGTTGTCCGATGTCATCGAGAAGAAAGCTGCCTGACCGGGCAGTCCGGATAAACAAAGGCCGCTCACGCGGCCTTTGCTTTTTTATCTGCTACAGTAACTGCTCGACTTATCATGAATAAGGAGTAACGGTCATGTTCTCCCTGCTGCTTGACTGGATGCGCAACAACCAGATCCTTCCGCAAATTTCCGATACCGAGCGTCAGGCTCTGGAGGCCGGCGACGTATGGATTGACGGCGACTTTTTCTCTGGCCGTCCTGACTTCGATAAGATCCTCAAAGAGAATTACGACAAATTGCCAGCCAACGAGCAGGCCTTTCTGGACGGCCCGGTCGAAGAACTGCTTCGCATGTGCGACAGCTATAAACTGTCTCGCGAGCGCAAGGTACCAGAGGAAGTCATGCAATTTCTGGCGAACAACGGTTTCTTCGCCATGCAAATTGACAAGGAATATGGCGGCATGCCTTTTTCTACATTGGGCAAGTCCACGGTCATGGCGAAAATCACGCCTTACTCCGGAATACTTAGCGCACTGGTGGTAATCCCCAACTCTCTCGGTGCCGCCGAACTACTCGGCCACTATGGCACCGAAGAACAGAAAAAATATTATCTGCCGAAACTGGCCAGCGGTGAGTTTATCCCCTGCTTCGGCCTGACCGAACCGACCGCCGGTTCCGATGCTGCTTCAATCAAAGCCGATGGCGAAGTGTTCCGCGATACCGATGGCGAAGTAAAGTTCCGCCTGAACTTTCGCAAGCGCTACATCACGCTGGCACCAATTTCCAACCTGATTTCCCTGGCGGTGCGATTGCGCGACCCTGACAACCTGCTCGGCAAGGGCGAGGATGTCGGCATCACCGTAGTGCTGATTGAGAAAGGCGCAGATGGCTTGCATATCGGCGACCATCATGAACCGATTGGTGATGCCTTTCCGAATGGACCGATCGTTGGCCGTGATGTTGTCGTCCCCGCAACAGATATTCTCGGCGGCCTGGACTATGCCGGTAAAGGCTGGAAGATGCTGATGGAATCGCTGGCTGGTGGTCGCATGGTATCCCTGCCCGCATCAGGCATCAGCGCCATGCGCATGGCTGCCGCCGCCATGGGCGCCTATTCCATGGTGCGCCAGCAGTTTGGCATTCCGATTGGCAAGATGGATGGCATCTCGGCCAAGGTAGGCAAGGTCGCAGCACTGAGTTATATGTTCGAAGGCGCCCGGGTGTTTGGGTGCTCGGCGCTGGATGCAGGCATTCAACCGCCTGTGGCTTCAGCAATAATGAAAGCCTGGTCCACCGAGGTGGCGCGCGAGTGCGGCATTGATGCCATGGACGTGCTGGCCGGGGCGGCGGTGATGCAAGGGCCGAACAATGTCATTGGTCGCAACTACTGCTCGGCGCCAGTGGCCATCACTGTGGAAGGCGCCAACATCATGACTCGCACGTTGATGGTGTTTGGTCAGGGCGCAACACGCTGCCATCCTTATGCCTACAAGGTTGTGCAAGCAGTGGAAAGCAATGATGTGTCGGCATTCCGCACCAATCTGCTCGGCTGGATATGGCAGTTTATTTCCGGTTTCTTCATGACCTTGCTACGCGGAGTAACCCGCGGCCACCTCACCGTCTCGGTGCCGGATGTCGCGCCGGAGACGCGGCACTGGTATCGCCGTCTCGGCTGGGCCGCAAGCCGCTTTGGCCTGATGACCAATCTCGCCATGTTTCTGATTTCCGGCAAGCTGAAAGCTCGTGGCAATCTCACCGGCCGCTATGCCGATGCCGTGGCCTGGATGCTGCTGACCATGTCAGCACTACGCCGCTACGAGGCAGAAGGTCGACGCAAGGAGGATTTGCCGCTGCTTGAATACGCCTGTCAGCATGCCATGGAGCAGGTACAGGTTGCCTTTGAAGGCATCTACGAAAACTTCGGCGGGGCGATGGGGTTCATCCTGCGCACAGTTGGCCGCTGGTGGCTGATGATCAACCCGCTTGCCCACCAGCCCACCGATGCCCAGAGCGCGGCAGCAGCGGCCACAGTGCAACAATTCAATGCCCAGTATCTGCGTCTTAACGAAGGCAATTTTTTCCCCCGTGATGGCGAACCAGGGTTCGGCCGCTTGCTGAAGGCGTTTCGCCTGACCACCGAAGCCGAGCCGGTACGGGATCTGATCCGCGCTGCGCAGCGGGAGAAATTGCTGCCACGGGGCAACGCTGATGATCTGGCGGAGCTCGCTGCGGAAAAAGGTGTGATTGATCAGACTCAGAAGGCGGCGCTGATCGAAGCCCGCGAGACCTGCCTTGAAGCGATTGAGGTAGATGTCTTTACCGCAGAAGAGTTCTACGGTGCGCAGCCGGCTTCCAGTCTGACTGCAAGCGGTGATGACGGCAGGACGCGCTGATGTCTCAATCTGACTTTCTGCGCTGAAACGGAAGCGGCTACTATGCCGCTTTCCTGTTTTCAGGGCCGGATAAAGGATTGAACCATGCCGAGCATTACTGCCCGCCTTGTCAAGCTGTTTGCCCGCCGTACCATCAAGCGCGAAGGCCTTGATCACGAGCAGCTGGTGCGCCATCTGCGCCGCCACTTCAATCACACGCCGACGGTAACCTTGTTGCCGCGCGGTGTGCGTTGCCGAACGCTGGAAACCCGCGGCTTCGAAGGAGATCTGGTAACGGTAAAACAACCGGCCATGATCGTGTTCTATATTCATGGTGGCGCCTATATCGCTGGCGTTACCCGCACCTATCACAATCTTGCCGGACGGTTGGCTAAAGAGCTGAACGCTGCGGTTTATTTGCCGCGCTATCCTTTTGCACCAGAGGCACCGTTTCCCGCTGCGGTAAACCGGATGATCGAGGGTTACCGTTTCCTGCTCGACGAAGGTCATGCCCCGGCCAACATTGTTATCAGTGGCGATTCCGCGGGTGGCGGTTTGTCACTTGCCCTGCTGCTGGCGATTCGGGACCAGGGCCTGCCGGCGCCGCGCTGTGGCGTGGTGTTCTCACCCGGCTCCAACGCCCGGGGCGATGGCGAAAGCGTCCAGCGTAACAACGCCAGCGATGCCATGCTGTCTGCAGACATGATTCATGCCGTCACCGAAATCTATGTGCCTGACCCGAAGAACCGGAGCCACCCGTACGCCTCACCGGGCCGCGCCGATTACACTGGCCTGCCACCGCTGTTTATCACTGTGGCCACTGACGAGGTGCTGTACAGCGATGCGGTTGCTGTTCGCACCCAGGCTGAAAAAGCCGGTGTCCGGGTAGAGTGGCTGGAACGCGACGGACTGTTCCATGTCTGGCCAATCATGCTGCCGTTCCTCAGGGAGGCACGCGAAGACTTTCCGAAATTTGCCGACTTTATCCGGCGCTGCGCCTGATCGTCCAAGCAGACAAAAAACGCGGGAATCCGAATATTTTACAGATAG
>JBFHPX010000015.1:0-17506 GCA_041592575.1 Alcanivoracaceae bacterium | reverse complement strand
GCCTGATTGGCAAACGAGCGGGCCCCCTCAACAAAGATGTCGGCGGCATAGTTCAGGTTGGCACCGCCGGATTCCGACAGTGACACGATCGGCAACTTGTTTTCCCGGGCAATGGTCTGCAGCCGCAGCGACTTGTGCAGACCGGCGGGGGAAATGGTGCCGCCCTTGATCGCTGAGTTGGAAGCGGCTACCAGGCAGCGCACGCCGCTGACGTAGCCGATGCCGGCAATGGAACCGCCGCCTGCCTCGGTGCCGTCCTTGTCGTCATGCATCATATAGCCGGCCAGATTCATCAGGCTCAGAAATGGCGAGCCGGGATCGAGCAAGCGGGTGACACGTTCGTGTGGCAGCAACTGGCCACGCTTTTCGAACTTTGGCCGCTGGGTTTCCGCCTTGGCGACGACTTTTTTCTCGATGCTGCGGAATTCCTCCACGGCCTTCAGCATCGCCTCGCGGTTCTGGCTGAATTCCTCGCCGTGGACATCCAGGCTGGTTTCAATCACCGGCATATTATTTGTCCTTGAACAGGTCGGGTGTGACGGCCCGATGGAAGCCATCAAACGGTTTGCTGTTGTTGTGATCCGGCAGCGGGAAGATGGCGATGTTGCCCTGGCTGGCGGCGCCATCTATACGCAGGGTATCGCCGCTGATAAAGGCAGCCGCATCAGAGAGCAGGAAAACAATCGCGCCGGAGACTTCCGCCTCTTCGCCCATGCGTTTTAGCGGCACCGCAGCACGCAGGGTCTTGATGGTGGACTTGAAGCTTTCCGGATAGGTATCCATACCACTGGAGGCGATCCAGCCCGGTGCCACTGCGTTAACGCGCACGCCAGCGCAGCCCCATTCAAAGGCGGCGGTCTGGGTGAAGTTGACCATGCCGGCGCGGGCCGCACCGGAGTGGCCCATACCCGGCATGCCGCCCCACATATCGGCAACGATATTGACGATACTGCCGCCGGTCTTGTTCATGCCCTGCATAAACACTTCGCGGGCCATCAGGAAACCGCCGGTGAGATTGGTGCGCACCACCGTTTCCCAGCCTTTCTGCGATATAAAGGCAAGCGGAGAGGGAAACTGCCCACCGGCATTATTCACCAGGCCATGCACCTGACCTGTTGCCTTGAAAATTTCGCCAACAGTGGCCTTGACGCTGTCTTCCTCGCGAATATCGCAGGTGAACCAGATCGCCTTGCCGCCATCTTCCTGAATTTCTGTCTGTACTTTTTTCAGCTTGTCGTCCTTGCGACCGATCAGGATCACCTGGGCACCAAGCGAGGCCAGTTCGTGGGCGGTGCAGCGACCGATACCACTGCCGCCACCGGTGACGATGACATTGCGGCCAGCAAACAGGTCCGGGCGGAATACGGAACGGTAACTCATCAGGCATTAACCTCTTTGGCAATCTCGGCGGAAACCGGAACGGGAAAATCAAGTAGCTGCTGAGCAAAGGCCTTGCCTTGCGGGTCAATTCGCAGCGAGGCAATGCCGCCGCCACCCAGCGCATTTTTCAGCAAAAAGTTCATTGCATTGAAGCCGGGCAGGTCCCAACGAGAAACGCTGCCGGATTGAGGGTCGAGCACGTGCTGCATATAGCTGGCAACTGCCTGCTCGGTCAGGGCAGCGCGCAGGAATGGCAGGTATTCGGCCTTGCGGGCGATCACGCCGATATTGGCATGGTTGCCCTTGTCGCCGCTGCGTGCCCAGGCCAGTTTTACCAGTGGCACAGCGACGGATCCGGCCTTGCTTTCACCGTTGTGCACAGGCAGCGCGTTGCTGTCCAGTGGCTGCCCCGCAGGTTGGAGGCTATCCAGCTTTTCTCCGGCGATATCGACGGTGGCCTGTACCGATGCCTTGTCCACCAGTGTCGAGAACAAACGGATGCGCGGGAACGATTTTGGCCGACCGCCAACAATGCCGGTCAGACCCGGTGCCATGCCGGTGGCCGCCTGGGCGATTTCCCGGGCAAATATATCCAGTGCCTTCTTGTTGTTGTGCATCGCGGCGATCTTGACCACCACTTCACGGCTGTCGCCGCGCCGGCCCTGTGCACCGTAGGTACTTTCGGTGCCAAGTAACTCTACCGAGGTGTCTCTGAAATCTTCCAGGCCCATGGCGGTAAAGATGCCACTGACTTTTTTCAGAATACTGTCTGCAACACGCCGGCCTTTGGCGGCCGCATCAATACCACCGATCATGAATGAAGCTGTGATCCTGTGGCCGTCCGGCCAGGTGGCGGACACCTTGTACTTGTCGGTCGGCGGCAAGCCGCGGGCGCCGCTGACACGCACCTGGTTGTCGCCAGTCTGCTCCAGCGTTACCCGGGTAAAATCGCAGACCACATCGGGAAGGATGTAGGCACGCGGGTCGCCAATTTCGTAAACGATCTGTTCGCCGACGGTGGCGCAGCTGACCAGACCACCGGTGTTATCCGGCTTGGTGACAATAAAGCTGCCATCAGCAAAGCACTCGGCAATCGGAAAACCCATGTTGTGGTAGTCGGGCACATCCTGCCAGTCGGTGAAATTGCCGCCGGTGCATTGAGCGCCGCACTCGATCACATGTCCGGCCAGCGAACCCTGGGCCAGTTTGTCGTAGTCATCCAGCGACCAGTTAAACTCGTGCAGCAGCGGGCCAAGCACCAGTGCAGAGTCGGCAATGCGGCCTGTCAGAACGATGTCCGCACCGGCGGCCAGAGCCGCACGGATGGGTTCGGCGCCGAGGTAGGCATTCATGGTCACGGTGAAGGGCGGCAGTGGTGCGCCGCTATCCATCTCGGTAACGGCAGCAAATTCCTGACGGCGAGGATTCAAGTCGTCGCCTTCCACCAGAGCAATTTTCATTTCCACTCCGGCGGCGGCAAACACCTCTTCCAGCGCCTTGCGGCAGGCCTGTGGATTGACCCCGCCGGCGTTGCTGACCACCTTGATGCCCTTGTCCTTGATCTCTTTCGCCAGCGGCGCCATCACCTGGGTGACAAAATCGTGGGCATAGCCCTGATTGGGGTCCTTCATCCGCGCCCCGGCCATGATAGACAGGGTGACTTCGGCCAGATAATCGAATACCAGATAGTCTATCTCGGCCTGGCGGACCAGCTGGAAGGCGGCGGTATTGGTATCGCCCCAGAAGCCGGCGGCGCAGCCGATGCGGATTGGCGAGCTCATAGATTCCCCTGTCGGAATAGGTTTGAAGCCGGCGGGACTTGCCCGCGGTTCAGGGTCGAACTACGCTACCAAGCAAGCGCTTGGTTTGTAAAGCCACTCTATGAGAGTATCAGGCGGGGTGGTCAGTTGCGGCCACTTGATTAGTCAGAACGGGCCACCATAATGACGCCCGTCGATCAGGGGAGCAGCTCATGGTTCAGGTATCCACCCAGCCACAGCAGATTGTCAACGGCATGGACGACTCGCCGCGCGGCAAGTTGCTCAGTGCCGCCGCCCGGCTGTTCCGCGATCAGGGCTTTGATCGAACCACGGTGCGTGACATTGCCCGTGAGGTTGGCATTCAGAGCGGCAGCCTGTTTCACCACTTTCCGACCAAGGAAGACATCCTGTTCACGGTGATGGTAGAGGTGATCCGCTTCAACACTGAACGCTTGCGTGCGGCCATTGCCGGCAAGTCGGACCCGGCCGAGCAGCTGCGGGCACTGATTCGTGCCGAGTTGCAGGCGATTATCGGCGATACCCGTGAGGCCATGAGCGTGCTGGTTTACGAGTGGCGTTGCCTGACCCCGGCACACCAGCAGGAGACGCTGGCGCTGCGGGCGATTTATGAGCAACTGTGGATGGACGCGCTGGAAGCGCTGCGCAGTACCGGTCGGTTGCAGGCAGATGCCTTTATTACCCGGCGCCTGATCACCGGCATGACCAGTTGGAGCAGCAACTGGTTCGACGCCCACGGCAGCCTGACCATCGACCAGCTCACTGACATCATCCTTGACCGTGTTATCGGCGAGCACGGTGCATGATCGGCAACCGGATCAGCTGGGGCAGTCAGGGCTACACCATCCTTGAGCTGGGTGAAATCAACCGCACCACGCTGGAACTTGATGTCAGCGGCTGGCTGGTGTGCCGCCCCGATGGCAGCGAGCTGGGTAGTTATCCGACGTTGGCGCTGGCGCAAAAAGCAGTGGAACAGCAGGAGCCCTGAATCATCCGGCGGATTTCTGAGCAAACGGCCGTTTTGGGTAAAAAAATCCTTCATCTTCGATTGACAGTCAGTTCGAAAACCCTAGAATGGCGGCCTCTTCGGGTGGTTAGCTCAGCTGGGAGAGCATCTGCCTTACAAGCAGAGGGTCGGCGGTTCGATCCCGTCACCACCCACCAAGTTTGCGCGGAGCGGTAGTTCAGTCGGTTAGAATACCGGCCTGTCACGCCGGGGGTCGCGGGTTCGAGTCCCGTCCGCTCCGCCAATTACAAAACACCAGCCCCTGAACTCTGGTGTCATGAAAAGGTCACAGGCCGGTGATGCAATGCATCACCGGCCTGTTGCTTTATGGGCCGGCAGAAAGCTGAACGTTAGGAACCTGAACGTCAGATACTTCAACCACCCGTAAAGGAGACGCCCATGGACGAGGTCCTGGAAGAACGTCTCGATGACCGCCTCTGGATGCAAAGCCTTGAGGAGAGCTTCGACGACGACAACGCGGAAGAGGATGACGGCTTCGAGCTGTAATCCCTTCCGCTTTTTTTATTCCCATCCCTGACTGCCCCAAACTCCTTTCCCCGAAAGATCCTGTGCCCGGAACAGCTTTGTCCTGCTGGTCGCGCCGAGTGAGGTGCCGGGTAGGTCTGACGAGCCGGATGCCCGCGCTCGACTGGTCTGCAGGGGGCTGCCCCTCGTTGCCAGCGTTGACCTTGACTGTAATCGGCACCATATTGACGTATAGCGTCAGCTTCACCCCATCAAATTAAAAGGACATGGTATGGGTACGTCGGCCGTCACCTCCGAGGCAATTCTGTTTTTCGGTGATCGCGGAGTCAGCAAGAGTATGCTGTTCTCCGATTTTGAGGCCATTCTTGACGGCATGGTTGGTGTGCCAGAGTTCGCCGGTAGCCAGATCAAGGGGGCGTATTGCCTGGTCAATGGCCACCTTCAGGTGGTTGCGCTGGTGCTGTTTCTGATCGATTTTGATGATGACGGCATGGCAGACCACACCTGGAATGTACCACTGCGTCATCTGGCGGAGCACGGCGGTCCTGGTCCGGATATGGGGGCCGGTCCGGTGAAGCTGGCCTGTCGCAGTCAGTGCCCGGTAGCCTGGCATCAGGACAAACTCTGGGATCCGGTCATGAAACCGGGTGCCAACCACTTCGTTTTTGTCCGCGACACAGTTAAGGAGCGCGGTGCCAAGATCGGTCTGTTCATTGATGATTCATCGCCGGCGCCGGTTGCCGCTGCTCAGGCCGTCAAGCAGTTTCCGCCGGCAGCGGTAGTGCCGCCTGCGGCGCCGCCGGTCGTCGCCCCGGAGCCGCCCGTGGTGCAGCCTGCCACTCAGGCGCAACAGGTTGCCAGAGACGACAAGGAGCGGATTCGTCTTGCGCGCACCCTCAAGGAGCTGCGCTTGCGGGTGCAGACCATGGAAAACAAGCACAAGGAAGAGATCGGACAGCTGCGTTATGCGCACCAGACCAAGGAAGAAATTCTCAGCACTCAGCTTGAGAAGGTGCTGATGCAGTTCAAGACACTGAAGTCACAGAATACCGCGCTGCGTGAGCAGGCGGATTCGCTCAAGGCGCAGGTCATGTCGCTGAATGAGAGCCTGCAGGAGCAGATGCACCGCAGCCATGAGCATGGCGGCGAGATTGAAATCCTGACCGAGCAATACAAGGTGGCGCTGGAGCAGCGTCTCGAGGAAGAGCGAGCGCGCCTGAGTGAAAGTCTGCATGCCAAGGAAATGGAAGTGCTGACCCGCGAAGAGCGTATTGCCTCGCTGGAGGGGGAGCTGGTGGATGCCCGTCACGAGCAGATCCGTTCCGCCAATACCGGTGCCGAAAAGCTGCTCGAAAAGTTGCAGACGCTGGGCCTCAACTTTATCGCTTTCCATCCCGGTGCCGGTCATATCTCGATCAATGCATCGGAGATTTCCGATTACATGCAGAACCCGATGGCATTTGCTGCACGCAAGTGTCTGGTCACGGAAGAGCATTACCGGGCATGGCTGCGCCACTACGAGAACCCGGTCTGTCAGGTTGAGATAAGTGGGCAGACCTGTGGCAAGCGCGTGATCCGTGTTGATGTGCCAAACCAGTTCCGACCGGGGCAATCGGATCGCAACGCCAACCGATGCCAGTATTGCAGGTCTGATACGGCGATAGAGAACGTATTGAAGTTTCGGTGAGATATACCTGTTTGTGAGCGTTGTCACAAAAACAGGCAAGGGAATATGAATCTGGTACGGAACGTGCAAAATCAGGCCCCGAAATGGGAGCAAATGGCGCGGAGTAGTCATGGCCAACAGCGAGTCCATCGATAAGAGTTTGTTACAGACCTTTGTGCCGGTAAACGCGTTGAGTGGCGATCATCTCGACCGTCTGCTGGAGCAGCAGGAGGTTGTGCACTATCGCGCAGGTCAAGTGCTGTTTAACAAGGGTGACGCGGATAACCACACTATCTATCTGTTGAAAGGTGAGGTGACGCTGGATCAGGGTGATGGAAACTGTCAGCTGATCTCTGCGGGCGGGGTCGAGTCGTGGCATCCCCTTGACCATGCCCAGCCGCGGCGGAGCACTGCCACCGCGAAAACCGATGTCAGTGTGGTGCGATTCAGCAGCGCTGGTCTGGACTCGATTCTGGCCTGGGACCAGTCCGCAGGCTACGTGATTCTGGACATTAACTCGAATGCGGCCTATCAGGATGACCGGCACTGGATGATTCGACTGCTCAAGTCGAAGCTGTTCTACCGGATTCCGCCAGGCAATATTCTGGAGATTTTCCGGCGCTTGAAGCCGTTGCGGTTCCGTGCCGGTCAGGCGGTGATTACCCAGGGTGACGATGCCGATTGCTGCTACATCATCAAGCAAGGTTTGTGTGAGGTGCTGATCAAGGCGGAGGGGGCGTCTGACCCGACTCCGGTGGCGCTGCTGGAGCAGGGTCAATGGTTCGGTGAAGATGCCTTGCTGTCAGGCAAGCCGCGAAATGCTTCAGTAGTCATGGCAACGGATGGTGAGCTGATGCGGCTCGATCGCAAGGATTTTGACGAGCTGTTGGGGGAGCCGATTGTTCGTACTATCTCTGCGGCAGAGACTCGCGAGCGGATTGCTGGTGGCGCTCGCTGGCTGGATGTGCGCACTCCGGACGAGTTTGAGCAGTCCCACATGCGTGGGGCGCTGAACATGCCGCTCAATGTGCTGCGTCTGAAGTCGCGGCTGCTGGACCCGTCGAAAGTCTATATTGCCTGCTGCGATACTGGTCGGCGCAGTGCCTCCGCCGCATTTTTGCTTAACAATGTCGGCATCGACGTGCACGTGCTGGAGGGGGGGCTGAATGCGCAGGGTCGGTCTCTGGGCGATCTGATCGAGCGCGATTAATGAGTCGGGCGGGCCGGTTTCACGTCGGCTTGCCTTGCCTTGCTGCTCACTCCCCTTCATGCTTTCCGCTCCCTTTCTGTCATGAGGTGCCGCGGTGCCGCGTGAGACTTTCCGCCATATCGGCCTGATCGCCAAAACCGAGAGCGAGCAGGCCCTGTATTCCCTGCGCCAACTGGTGCATTTCCTCAGCGGCCGTGGTGCCCACGTTATCCTTGATCAGGAGCTGTCCGAATCGCTTCCCGAGCTTGGCCTGCAGGCGGGTAGTCGCAATCAGCTTGGCGAGTCCTGCGATCTGGTTATTGTCGTCGGCGGCGACGGCTGCCTGCTTGGCGCGGCCAGAGCCCTGGCTCGGCATGACGTGCCGGTGCTCGGCGTCAACCGGGGCCGGCTTGGTTTTCTGACTGACATTCTGCCCTCCGAGATCGAATCCCGTGTCGGCCAGGTACTCGATGGTGACTACGCTATCGAGTCGCGGTTTCTGATTGATATGGAAGTGCGGCGCGGCAAAACCGTACTCGGCGAGGGCGCCGCGCTGAACGATGTCGTGCTGCTCTCCGGTGACAACGTCCATATGATCGAGTTTGATCTCCACATCGACGGGGTTTACGTTTACAGCCAGCGTTCCGATGGCCTGATTATTTCAACGCCAACGGGCTCGACTGCCTATGCGCTTTCCGGTGGTGGGCCGATCATGCATCCAAAGCTGGATGCGATGGTGCTGGTGCCGCTGAACCCGCATACCCTGACCAGCCGTCCGCTTGTGGTGGATGGCAACAGCGAGATCAAGATCCGTATTCGCAGTCATCGGGTCCGGCCGCTGGTCAGCTGTGATGGTCAGGAAGGGGTTCGCGCCCAGCTGGATGATGTGATCTCAATTCGGAAAAAACCCCACAGACTGAAATTGCTGCATCCGCCGGGCCATGATTTTTATGAGGCCTGTCGTTCCAAGCTGGGCTGGAGCAGTCGCCCCGGAGAATCATCATGAGTCAGGATTTTGCCCGTGTCGCCGCGCAGATGAGTCGCGATGTTTACCAGAGCTTGCGCCGTTCCGTTGAACTGGGCCGTTGGCCAGATGGCCGGGCGTTGACGAAAGAACAGCGGGAAACCAGCTTGCAGGCGGTGATTGCCTGGGAGGCATTGAATCTGCCGGAGCAACAACGCAGTGGTCATATCGACAAGCCGGACTGTGCAACCGACAGTCATGACGAGCAGCCGGTGAACTGGCGCAGCGGAGGTCAATCCGATGCGTGACAATCAGGCTCCGAAGCCGGTGCGCCGTCTCGATTATCAGCCACCGGCATTTCTGGTGGACAGGGTATGGCTCGACGTTGATATTCACGACGACCTGACTCGCGTTACCGCACGTCTGAGCATGCGCCGTAATCCGGTGGCATCGCCGGTCCAGATCTGTGAACTGGACGGCGAGGGCTTGCAGCTTGAATCCCTTTGTATTGACGGCGTAGCGGTGCCCTCCGCTCAGTATCGCCACGAGCGTGATCGACTGACCCTGAGCGCCGTGCCGGACCAGTTCGAGCTGGAGTCCGTGGTCACGATCGATCCGAAGACAAACACCGCACTGGAGGGACTTTACGTCTCCAAAGGGATGTACTGCACTCAGTGTGAGGCGGAAGGTTTTCGGCGTATTACTTTTTTTCCTGACCGCCCGGATGTGCTCAGTCGTTTTACTACCACCGTGCGTGCAGACAAGAGTCGCTACCCGTTGTTGCTATCAAACGGCAACCCGGTGGCACAGGGCGAGGAGGGCGGTCGGCATTGGCTGACCTGGGAGGATCCGTTCGCCAAGCCCTGTTACTTGTTTGCGCTTGTGGCCGGTAATCTTGCCTGTCTCGAAGACAGCTTTGTGACCATGAGCGGCCGCAAGGTGGCGCTGCGTATTTATGCCGAACATCGTGACCTGAACAAACTGGATTTCGCCATGGATTCGTTGAAGCGCGCCATGCGCTGGGACGAGCAGGTGTACGGTCGCGAGTACGATCTGGATATCTACATGATCGTTGCGGTCAGCCATTTCAACATGGGCGCCATGGAGAACAAGGGCCTGAACATCTTCAACACCTCCTGTGTGCTTGCGCATCCTGATACCACCACGGATCAGGGTTATCAGCGGGTTGAGGCGGTGGTGGCCCATGAGTATTTTCACAACTGGTCCGGTAACCGGGTGACCTGTCGGGACTGGTTCCAGCTCAGTCTCAAGGAAGGCTTTACCGTGTTTCGAGATCAGGAGTTTTCGGCCGACATGCACTCGCACGCCGTCAAGCGGGTTGAAGAGGTCGACATGTTGCGCACCATCCAGTTCGCTGAGGACAGCGGGCCAATGGCCCACCCGGTGCGACCGGATGAATATCAGAAGATCGATAACTTTTACACCGTGACCATTTACGAAAAGGGCGCGGAAGTTGTGCGGATGCAGTACAACCTGCTTGGCGCCGCGCAGTTCCGTCAGGCCACCGATCTGTACTTTTCCCGCTTTGATGGTCAGGCGGTCACCTGTGACGACTTTGTCGATTGCATGGAGGAGGTCAGCGGACTGGATCTTTCCCGTTTCCGGCGCTGGTACAGTCAGGCTGGAACACCGCAGGTGTCGGTTCGTGATTTCTGGTCAGACGGGCTCTACCGGCTGGAGATTCAGCAGTATGTGCCGCCAACCCCGGGGCAGCCGGACAAGCTGCCATTGATGATCCCGCTGTCTATGTCATTACTGGGCCCTGACGGCTGCAAATTGCCAGTCACAAAGTCCGGCGAAACGGACACAGTGCTGATTGTTGATGAAGCGAGTCAGACCTTCGAGTTTTCTCTGCCGGTGCAGCCGGTGCCGGTTTTGTTGCGCGGGTTCTCGGCACCGGTGGAGCTGGACTACGCCTACACCGCCGAGCAGCTGGCGCTGATTCTTGCCCACGGCGATGACGGCTTCTGTCGCTGGGATGCTGCCCAGCGGCTTGGTTTTGCAGCAATTTCCCGGGTAATGGCGGGCGCGGACCCGGCAGGGGAGGCGGCTGCGCTGAGTGTGCCGATGCAGCAGGTACTGGCGCGCGCGGGTGAGGACCCGGCAGGGGCTGCGCTTCTGCTGGCATTGCCGTCAGAGCGGGCAGTGGCAGAGCGCTGTCAGCCGCTTGACCCGGGTGTGGTGTGCCAGGCCCGCAGTGCGCTGGAGTCTGCGCTGGGCGCTTGTCTGGCTGATGGCCTTTGGGCGCTGCTGCCTGATCTCCGGGTGGCCGGTCCCTATCGCGCCGCCGGCGAAGATGTCGGCCGCAGAACGCTGGCCCAGCGTTGTCTGGCGCTACTGGCTGCTGCCGGCGCGAAGGGAATTGATGACGAGTTGGCGGGTCGTTTTGACAGGGCTGGCAATATGACCGAGCGCCTTGGCGCGCTGCGACTGCTGGTGTCACACGATCTTCACGGTGCCGGGGAGAGGTTGAGACAGTTTGCTGAGCGTTATGCCGAAGAAGCGCTGGTAATGGACCAGTGGTTTGCGGTGCAGGCGATGGTGCCGGGGGCGCAGACAGCGGCTCGTGTGGCGGAGTTGCTTAACCATCCGGCTTTCGAGCTGACCTCGCCAAACCGGGTGAGGGCGTTGCTTGGCAGCTTTGCCAATGGCAATCCGTCAGCGTTTCACGTTCCGGATGGCAGTGGTTACAGGTTGTATACCATGGCGCTGGCCGAGCTTGACCGGGTCAATCCCCAGGTGGCGGCCAGAATGGCCAACGCGCTGGCGGTGTTGCCGAGGCTGGTTCCCGCGCTGCAGGCGGTTATGCGGGCGGCGACGGAGGATTTACGTGGCCGTGAGTGTTCTGCCAATCTGGCCGAAGTGCTGGATCGTTTGCTTGGCTGACATTCGCCAATGTTTTTGTGAACAGCTTTGCACAGGACCCTAAAGTCACCGATTCCTGTGGATTGGCATGATGTTTTGTATTTCAATAGGATAAAGGTGCTGGCGGAGACCGGCACAACAAAATTCGGCGGTGCCTCAATCGGGCGCTGGCGATTACAAGAAAAACAGATAATTCGAATAATCGGGCGAATCACGGAGTTGCACATGAATAACAAGCTCATCAGGAAAACCCGGCTGGTTGCTGCGGTGGCTGGAGCGGTACTCGCCGGCAACCTGTCGGCAGCGGAATTCAATTTCAACGAAGGCGCTATCACGGGCCGCTTCGATACACTCCTCAGCGCTGGCGCTCTGTTTCGTACAGAAGGTCAGGACGCCAAACTTGCTGCCATCGAAGATCCGGTGGTGATGGCAGGCAAAGGCTACTCGACTCAGCTGAACAAAAACGACGCCAACAATAATTTTGATACCGGCCTGGCCTCGATGGTCTACAAAATCAGCCCGACTCTGTTAATGGAGTTTGAAGGCGGCTGGGGTCTGAATGTCAGTGGTACCGCCTTTTATGACTCCGTCATTATGGGTGGCGGCCATGATGGTGGTGATCTTTTGTTTGGTGATGGCACTTGTCCCGGTGGCGGCAATCCCGCTTCGCCATGCCCGGATAATGGTTTTAACCGTTATGCCAGCTACTCGGATTTCGCCAACAACGGTACCGGTGATCGTTTCTCCGACGCGGCAAAAGATCAGGCCGGTCGCCGCGCTCGATTGCTCGATGCCTATGTCTTCGCTGACTTCGATTTGCTTGATCGGCCGATGAATGTGCGACTCGGTCAGCAGGTTATCAGCTGGGGCGAAGCGCTGTTTATTCAGGGCGGGGTCAACACCGCAAACTATATTGACCTGAATGCGTTGCGACTGCCGGGCTCGGAAATCAAGGAAGCGCTGTTGCCGCTGTCCGCGCTTTATTTCAACTGGGGTGTGACTGACAACCTGTCGGTGGAGTCCTTCTACCAGTTTGATTGGGAGAACTCGGAGGATGCACCGGCCGGCACCTACTGGTCTACGCATGACGCGTTCCCGGGCAAAGGCGCAAACAACGTAATCGTTGACGGCCGTCTTGTGGCCGCGAGTGCGGGTGTGCCGGCGCTGGCAGATGCCTTCGCCAGTTATACCCTGTCCACTTATGGTCAGTCCGGTGTCGACTACGAGTACGAGCAGACGCAGGTAACCGTGAATCGTCTGGCAGACGAGAAGGCGAAAGATGATGGCCAGTTTGGTCTTGCTTTCCGCTACTTCTCCGATTTCTTCGGTGGCACCGAGTTCGGTTTGTTCTATACCCGGACCCACGCCCGACTGCCAGTGGTAGGCGCTCGTCTGGATCAGGTGGGTGCCGGCACCATTCCGGAGAAGATCGATAATGCCAACTACTTCATGGCCTATAACGAAGATGTCGACATGCTTGGCGTGACCTTCAGCAGTAATGTCGGAGAGATGTCGTTGTCTGGTGAGCTGGCTTATCGCCCGGAGCAGAAAATCATCAATGAAGTGGGTGACAACCTGTTGCAGAGCCTCTCCGGCCTTGCCGCGAATCCGGCGCCGGAAATAGGGGATATCACTCCCCACTGTGTCCGCGACAAGATGGATGGTGCCTGTCTCGCTTCGAACACGCTGGTTGTTCAGGGGCAGGAGTACTACTTCTATGAGGAAGTCGAGAGCCTGACCGGCTCGCTGGTTGCGCTGTACTTTTTTGGACCGATGCTTGGTGCAGACAACGTGACTGGTGTGCTTGAGCTGGGCATGGACCACATTTTGAGTGGTCTGGACAGTGATCTGAACTACAACTCCACTGCGGCGATTCTCAGTGGCGAGGCATTGATCCGGAATCCGAACGATCCCAATGCCTTTTTCCTGACTGATTCGGCCTGGGGTTACAGGGCTGTGTTGCAGGCCGACTACACCAATGTATTTGCCGGCGTTGCGATCAAGCCGAGTGTTCGTCTTCAGCACGATGTAGACGGGAACTCCCCGATCGGCGGCAACTTCCTTGAAGACCGGAAGGCGGCGACGCTGGGTGTGGACTTTGTTTACCTCAACAACCTCGAAGTCGGCGTTCAGGCAACCAGCTTCTGGGGTAGCAGCTACAGCAACAAACTCAGCGATCGTAACAACGCCTCGCTGGCGTTGAAGTACGCGTTCTGAGTCTGACACTTATAACAATGATCGGGCGTGCTACGGTGCGCCCGGCGGGAAAGCAACGGAGAGAAACCATGCTGAAACGAATCAGTGTAGTCGGTACAGCCGCCGCCCTCGCAATCGCGATGTCTGCTGCTGTTCAGGCCAAGGTCCCGGCCAGCGAAGCGGCCAAGCTTGGCAGCAGCGCCATCACGCCGATGGGCGCGCAGGTGCAAGGTAACGGAAAGGACGTGTCCACTGGGTTGGGGATTCCGGCCTGGAGCGGCGGCATCAAGCGAGACGAAATTCCGAAGTCCTACACCCAGGCGGGCCAGCACCATCCGGATCCGTTTGAGGCGGACAAGGTGTTGTTTACTATCACCAACCAGAATCAGGGTCAGTATGCAGACAAGCTGCCGGCCGGGGTTCAGGCCATGCTGCGCACCTACCCGGACACCTTCAAGCTGAATGTGTACAAAAGCCGCCGGACTACTTCGGCGCCTGACTGGGTCAATAAAAACACCAAGGACAATGCAGTGCGTACCGTGCTGACCGACACGGGTGTAGAAAACTCTTTCGGCGGCATCCCGTTCCCGATCCTGCACGGCAGCAATGAAGAGAAGGCCCGGCAGGCAATCTGGAACCACGTGTTGCGCTGGCGCGGTGTCTATGTTGTTCGTCGCGCTTCGGAAGTGGCGGTGCAGCGTAACGGCGCCTATTCGCTGGTGACTTCACAGCAGGAAGTGTATTTCAAGATGCACGATCCGAAGCTGAAGCCATCCGATGTCGACAATCTGATCTTCTATTACCTGTCGTTCGTCAAAGCGCCGGCGCGTCTTGCCGGTGGGGCGGTACTGGTGCACGAGTCCATCGACCAGAAGATCCAGCCGCGCCAGGCCTGGGGTTACAACGCCGGGCAGCGTCGCGTACGTCTGGCGCCGAATCTGGCTTATGACACGCCGATTGCGGCTGCGGACGGTCTGCGTACCGCTGACGACACCGACATGTATAACGGTGCCCCGGACCGCTATAACTGGAAGCTGGTGCATGAAAAGCCGGTGGAGATGTTCATCCCGTATAACAACTACCAGATGGATTCGCCAAAGCTGAAGTACGATCAGATGCTCAAGGCCGGTCACATCAACTCCGATATCCAGCGCTGGGAGCTGCACCGGGTATGGGTAGTGGAAGCCACCTTGAAGGAAGGCGAGCGCCACATTTACGAGCGTCGTACCTTCTATATTGATGAGGATTCCTGGCAGATCGCCGTGGTTGATCAGTACGATCGTCGTGGCGACCTCTGGCGTGTCAGCATTGCCTATATCAAGAACTACTACGAAGTGCCGACCCAGTGGACCGCACTGGATGCATTCCACGATCTGCGTGCCCGTCGTTATCACGTCCAGTATCTGGACAACGAAGAGCCGTCAATCCTGGACTTCAGCCAGCCGGTACCGGACGAACGTTACTTCCACCCGGCAGCGCTGCGTCGACGCGGCACCTGATCAGGGAACAGATAGCGGGCAGGGGCAGCGACCCCTGTCCGACGGACAACAAAAATAATTCAGTATGAACATCGGGAGAGATGCGATGCGTACGATAAACAAGATGATTGGCCTGACCGCTTTGGCGGTGGCTATCCAGGGCTGCGGTGGAGATAACGGCCCGACATTGCAGCCGGCTCCAGCTCCGGCTGACTCTACGGCATTGTTTGACCCCGCTGCCGGCGCAGCGGGCTTGCCGTTCCCAAGCGACTTGCTGTTCGCCAGCACGGCGGATGGTTCGATCAACATTCCGGGCAAGGCATCCAGTTTCGATCCGCTGGACCCGGCCGGCACCTTGCTGAGTGCCACTGCGGTGCCGGCCTCGGCGTTTCTGGCTGACCCGCAGACTGCCCTGAATAATATGGACGGGTTTTCAACCACGGCTCCGATGGTAGTGCGCTTCTCTGCCAGCATTGCCGGGCCAAGCACCCGCACGGATATTCAGGATGGTGTCCGTATTTTCCGTACCACGACGTTCGATCCGGGCGCGCAAGGTACGGTAACGGTGGAAGCCGAGCTGATCTGGGGTGTGGATTTTGTTGCCGGCGTCAGCGGGGGAACCAGCTTGCTGATTCAGCCGCTGCGGCCGCTGGCTTCGAGCCGAAGCTACATCGTTGTGATTGAGGACGATCTGCTGAGTCTGAGTGGCGCGGGTGTCGGAGAAGACGATACCTACAGCCTGCTCAAAGGGGCGTTCCTGCTGTCGGCGGCAGTTACCGGTACGGGCGGCGTCTCCGACTTCGTTCTGGAGAATGACGGTGATCCGTGTAACTTCAGCGACCCTGCTTCCGTTGCTGTCTGCACTGACGTCAACACTGAGGACTATGAGTTTGCAGCGGACAATGTTCCTTCCGCCACTGAGGGCGCCACGGGTATCGCTCAGGCTCTCGGTCAGCTTGAGACGGATATGGCGTTCAGCAGCATTTATCAGCTCGAACAGCTGCGTCGCATTACCGCCAAGCACCTCAGCGCCGTCGCCGCAGCCACCGTGCCTGTAGATCCGACCAAGGTCTCCTTGAGCTACAGCGTTTCCACCGAGAACATTGGTGGTGCCCTGTCCGCTGCCAAGGCGCAGGTTGCTGGTGCCGGCACCGCTCCGAGTATCGCGGTGCTGAACCCGATCTCGGCCTGGGATACCACGATCGATATCGAAGTGACCTCCCCGGGACCGGATGGTGATCTGGCTACCCCTGACTATCTGGCGCACATCTATCTCGGCACACTGGACGACATCATTCAGTTCAGTGATCCGGCCAACCAGAACACCTCTGTCTGGAAGGCAGATCGCGCCAGCTGGATTGCGGCGGGTCCGTGCGCAGGGTTGCCGGCCAGTAGCTCCGGTCCAGCGGGTTCAGAGAATCTGGTGGCCTGTAACGGTTTCACACCGGATCCGGTAGAAACCGCGCACAGCATTCCGGTGATTATCAGCGCTCCTCGTGCGGAGTCTTTGGCAGGTGCTGGTGGATTCATTGATTGCTCCGGTGGCAACCTTCCGGTTGTGATTTATCAGCACGGCATCACTTCAAGCCGTGGTTCGCTGATGGCGCTGGCCGATACGCTGGCTTCACAGTGCATTGTCGGGGTTGCAATTGACCTGCCGAAGCACGGCATCGTGCCTGAAGGCAATACCTTCAGCGCGCTGGCTCAGCTTCAGGCCGCGTTGAGCGGTGACGTCTACAATGAGCGTCTGGTGACGGTTGCCAGCCCCATGACCCAGTGTCAGGCAACCACCGGTGTTGCGATTCCGGGTGATACCGATTTCTACTGCCCGAGCGGTGACAACTTCATCAACCTCAGCAACCTTGCCAATGCTCGCGATGCCCTGCGTCAGGGCTCTGTCGACTTGCAATCGCTTTATCGTGCGCTGGTTGACAGCTCAGGCACGGATCTGGTCGCCGGTACCATTGGCACGACGGTTGATCCGACCCGCATCAGTTTCATCGGTGTGTCTCTGGGCGGTATTGTCGGTGCCTCCTTTGTCGGTCAGGAGTCTGATCTGACTGCAGCGGTGCTGAATGTCAGTGGCGGTGGTGTGGCCAAGATTCTCGATGGCTCGCCCTCATTCGAGCCGAGCATCACGGCAGGTCTTTACAGTGCTGCCGGGCTGATCAAGCCAAGCGGAGACTATGAAGGCTTCCTGATTATCGCCCAGACGATGGTCGACAACGCTGATCCGATCAACTTCGCCACCACTATCGTTGGCAATGGCACTCCGGTAATGATGCAGACCGTGATGGGCGATCCATCCGATAACTTCTCCTGCATTATTAACGGCAGCGGCTGCCCGGATCAGGTAGTGCCCAATAATGTCTTTGGTCCAAGCTTTGCTCCGGCCTGGGGTCTGGTTGCCCAAACCGGTCAGACCAGCTTCACCGCCAATCAGAACTTCATCACTACTCCTGTGGCGCTTGCCGGTT
>JBFHPX010000014.1:0-18021 GCA_041592575.1 Alcanivoracaceae bacterium | reverse complement strand
GAACAGCATAAGCGGCACCAGGGCGGCAACAAGATGATCGGCACCGGCGGCACCAGTCCATTTGGTGGCTATGGCGAGAACCCGGAAGGTATTCGCGTTACCGGGCCGTCGCGTAACAAGAAGGCAGTCAAGGTCTGGGAGAAGCGCGAATATCGTAACCTCGATGATTCGGTGGAACTTGGTACCCGCAATATCAAGCTGGCGCTGCGCCGGCTGCGCAAGTTTGCCCGCACCGGCAAGGCCGAAGAGCTGGATCTTGATGACACTATCAAGTCGACGGCGAAGAACGCCGGGCTACTGGATATCCGGCTGCGGCCGGAGCAGGAGAACCGGGTCAAGATCCTGCTGTTCTTTGATATCGGCGGATCCATGGACCCGTACATCAAGGTCTGTGAGGAACTGTTTTCGGCGGCCCGGACCGAGTTCAAGCATATGGAGTATTTCTACTTCCATAACTTCATCTATGAATACGTCTGGAAGGACAATCGTCGCCGCTGGGATGAAAAGGTTCCCATGTGGGACGTGCTGCATAAGTACGGCAATGACTACAAGGTGATCTTTATTGGTGATGCCGCCATGAGCCCCTACGAGGTCAACTCCGTTGGTGGCAGTGTCGAGCACTGGAACGAGGAGCCCGGTGCGGTCTGGATGCAGCGGGTCATGGACACCTGGAACAAGGTGGTCTGGTTGAACCCGGAGCCAAAGCGCAGCTGGGACATGACCACCACCAACACCTGGATACGGCAGCTGGTGAACCAGAAGATGTACCCGCTGACCATCCAGGGTCTCGAAGAGGCCATGCGCCACCTGTCTAAATAGTCGTGTGTTGCAGTAACCGCGCCGGACCAATGCTTTCCCTATCTGGGCTGACTCCGCTAGAGTCGGAGAGTCTTTTCTGTTTGCCGAGTTCACAACACTATGTCGTTTGTCTGGCATGCCCGTGTCGAGCAGGGTTTCTGGCGATTGTCATGGCTGGTGCTGTTGCTCGGTGCGCTGAAGCTGATTGGCTATTTTGCCGTGATAGCCGCTGATGCCGCGGTATCCATGCTGTTGTTACTGCTCTGGTTGCCACTTGCAATGGTGTTGTTCCTGCGTGCCCGCTGGCGGCGGGCTGTGGTTCTTGGTGCCTGCCTGGCAGACCAGTCACGCTGGCATCATCGTTTGCGTGGGGGAGTGGTGATGGCCGTGATTCAGGCGATCGCGGCCCTGCCTTTGGCGCTATTGTTGCTTGCGGTAATAAGTCAGCCTCAGGCACCGGGGTTCTGGTGGTTGCTGTTTCTGGCGGCGCCGCTGTGGTTGCTTGTCTGGTCGCAGTCTGCGCGCGTTATGCAAGCCGACTTCAATGCCCGGTTTCTTCCCCATGGGGTTGCAGTAACGGCAGTGCGTGTATCCGGCCTTGTACTGGTGCTGCTCTGGCTGGTGCTGTCGTTGTGGACGCCTGTGGCGGATGTGTCGTCATTGACGTTGTTTCAGGCTGCCCGCTTTGGTGCTGCGGAAGCCGTAGGCGAAAGCGAAGTGCTGTTAGCGGGCGCGTCGATATGGCATGGATTCTCTTATCTGCATCTGTGGCTGGTTCAGGCACTGGTGGAAAGCGTTCCATTATCGCTTCTGTCGTTGCTGGCATGGGTTTTGTTGCTGCTTCAGGGCGCCTGTTTTATCTGGCCGGTATTGTTACTGATGCAAGGCGTTACCATGCTCGCTGACCGCGGATTGGTAAACCGGCGGTCTGACACGGCTGCATCTCCCGGTGCACGGTTTCGCCTGTCCGCCGGCGTTGCTGTACTGGTGCTGGTCAGCTGGAGTCTTCTCGCGCCCCGCCCCTGGAGCTGGTTGGCTGGTGATGTGCAGGTGGTGCAGATTAGCGGCACCCGCTATGTCGTGCCGACACAGCACCTCGACAAAGTGCTGCAGAACAATGCCAACAGGCTGGAGCAGGATATCGCCAACCGGTTTGTCAGCATCCATCGTCGGATAGAGGTTGAGCTTGACCGGTTGTTTGCAGATGCCAGAACACGGGTGCCGGACTATGCCAATTGGCATTATTCGTTTACCGGTGCGATGACGCGTAATGCTTTCGAGCTGATGGAATATTTTCAACCTGACAATGAACGCGCCGTACGGATGGTGTCCGAGCGTCTGTTTCCACCGGCGTTATGGCAGCAGAAATTGCGTCTGTTCGAGCAGGCTATTGCCGATGAATATAACCGTCAGCTGGTGCTACTGCATGACGATATGGTGAGTGATCTTCAGCATCGCCTGAGTGGGCGGGAAGCGCACCCTCACTTCCAGTACGATGCGGCATCGGTAGTCAATCTGGACCACATGTCGGCAGGCAGGGCGGCCAATGTCCTGCGTGGCGATGTGGCGCTCGGCCAGTCCGGTATGGCGGTAGCGCTGGGTGCCGGAGCTGCGGCATTTTCGTTGACACAATCGGTTCGCGCTGCGGCTCAATCCCGTGCAGCGGCTCAGGGCTCTGCCAGAGCCGCTAGCCGCTTGGCGAGCCGGGGAACGGCGACGGGTAGTGCAGGGTTTTGCGCTGCCAGCGGGCCGCTGGCACTCGGGTGTGCGGTGATAGTGTTTACCGGCGTCACACTGGCGTCCGAGTACGCTTTGCTGAAAGTAGATGAAGTACTCTCCCGTGAGCAACTGGAAGCTGATCTGTTAAATAGCCTGAACGTACTGCAGCAGGCGACAAGCGATGACTATCAGGCGCGGATGCAGGCGGCGTTGCGAGAGGCATCCACCGCCATGCACGGTGAGGTGGTAGCAACCCTTCGTCCCATCGACCAGCTGTAAGCAGGGCCGGCGGCGCTGTCCGTTGTCCTGCATTGTCAGGCTTGCGATATCGGCAACAGCGGTTGCGCTGTCAAACGCTGATCCGCATCATGCCCGTTACGGAATCCTCCATCCCCCGATAACGAGACGACAATGACCGCACTGATTGCAGGCCTGCTTCTGTTTCTTGGTATTCATTCACTGAACATGCTGGCGCCCGCCGTGCGCAACCGGATGGTCAGCCGTCTTGGTTTGATCGGCTGGAAGGGCGTGTTTGCGGTGATCTCGCTGATCGGCTTCGTGTTGCTGGTGTGGGGGTATGGTCAAACCCGGAGCGAGCCGGTGTGGCTTTGGCAGAGCCCGGTCTGGACCCGGCATCTGGCATCATTGCTGATGTTGCCGGCGATGATCCTGCTGGTGGCAACCTATGTACCGGGCACCCGGATCAAGGCGCGTATCGGCCATCCGATGCTGCTCGCCACCAAGATATGGGCGCTGGCACATCTGGCGGCCAATGGCACCCTGGCCGATCTGGTCCTGTTCGGTTCGTTCCTGATCTGGGCGGTGGCCGGCTTTGTTATCCTGCGTCGGCGTGATCGCGCCAGCGCCAGGCAATACCCAGTCGCGGGTATCGGCAGGGACATCATTGCGGTGGTGGTCGGCGTAGTGCTGTGGGGCCTGTTTGCTTTCCATCTGCACCGGTTGCTGATGGGGGTCGGCCCGTTTGGTGGCTGATTGGGCATGTTTCTGCGAATAGAGCCGCAAGCTGAACAGTGATGCTGGCGGCCCTGTCCATCTGATGATAATTTCCGATGCTTGCAGTCATGCTGATGGCTGCCGCAACGGGGGAAGTCATGCAACAGCCGCTTAATGCCGGCCCTGGGAGCTGGTCCGCAATCCATCGACTGTTACTGCTGGTGATGTCCGCTGTGATCATCGTACTGGCGCTGTCTACCTGGCATACCGATCGTCTGGTCCGCACCTTTACCGCGCAGATAGACGCCGTCATGACGGTGCGGCTGCAGATCACCGAGAGTCATCTGTGGCTGGAGGAAATCGTCGGCGGTGATCAAGGCGAGAGTCAGGCTGGTGTGTTTGTGCTGATTGATCAGGCGGCACTGTTGCTGCAGCGGCTGTCCGGTGGTAATCGCGATCAACATGACCCGATTGAAATGCATGAGCAGCGGCTGCGCAACGAGCTGCAAGTTACGTCCACCGCCCTGAAAGCGTTTCGCCGTCTGGCGGGGGAGAGACTCAAGGGCGCCGAGGGTACAGCTGGTTCAGCACTGGACCAGAGTTTCGATCAAACATTTAATGCGTTACAGGACAGCCTTATGTCTCTGGAGACGGACCTGCAAGATGTAATGCAGCGAAGTTTGCAGCGTTTTTTCTGGCAGCAGACATTGATGATTGTTGTTCTTGCCGCCGTGTTCGCCTGGATACTGATCCTGTTACGCCGCAAGGAGCAGCAGGATCAGAACGATCACGTCCGTGATCTGCACAACTCGTACGCTGAACTGGAACGCAGCCGGGCCGAGTTGGCCAGACAGAATGCTCGCCGGGCCCTGATCATGGAGGTCAGTGATAATCTGCAGGGAATTGAAGACGCCGAGAAGATGGCTGATATCCTGCTGCAGTTTCTCTGTCGCGAAGGCAAGGCGCCGGCCGCAGCTTTCTGGATCAACGATCCTGAAGAGGGGCTGGAGCCACTCACCGGTTATGCGCTGGATAGTGATCATTTCAATGCCAGCCGGGACGACATGAATGACGGGCCGGTGGGGCAGGCGGTGCGACTGGCGAAGCCGGTGGTGATGGATGTTCCGGGTCGCTATCTGCTGATCTCCAGCGCCAGTGGTGAGGCGGCGCCTGCGCATATCCGGGTGCTGCCGCTGGTGCATGACGGCGTCGTTGTGGCGGTGGCGGAGTTTGCCTGGTTCTCGGTGCCGGATGAAGACACTCTGCAACTGTTTGAAACCGTGCTGGCCTCCGTGGCGGTGCGTTTCCAGCTGGTGTTGCGGCGTCGTTATCAGGGCCAGTTGCAGGTGGTATGAAAGCGTTCCCGAAACGGTAAAAACTACAGCCTGCCGCTGCGTTTCAGTGCCAGGTAAACCTGGTTCAATCTTGCCGGCAACTGTTCCGGGGTTGCCTCAACGACCATGGCTCCGGCATGCCGCAGCCGCGTGTGCAGTGCATTGCGGGCTTCCTCCCAGGCGGCATCACCAGCAACACGCAGGGCATCGTCTGCCGATTCAATCTGCGCATGCTTGAGGCGCGCCTGACCGGGCAGCTGGATATCGGCAATCATCAACAAGTGTTTGCCTCCGAGTAGCCGCACGGTGGTCATCAGCTCATGCTCATCATCTGGCTGAATGTGGCTGACCAGAACCACCAGAGCGTGTTTGTGCCAGCGGTTGAGCAATAATCTGGCAGCGTGGCTGTAATCGCTGGCGTGGTCGCTCGGGTGCAGTGTGTACAAGCCGTTGAGGAGCCGATTCAGACCATGCTGGCCGCGTACCGGCGGCAGCCAGCGCTGTACGTCGTTGGAAAACAGCATGACGCCGGGTTTGTCACCCTGCTTCAGAGCGCTCCAGGCCAGTAGCAGGCTGGCGTTGAGGGCGTGATCGAAACCACTCAGGCCATTAACTTGCATGGCCAGTCGGGCGCCGCCATCGAGCAGTACAATGATGTGCTGATTCTGCTCCTCCTGATATTCACGGCTGATCAGCGTGCGCCGCCGGGCACTGGCTTTCCAGTCGATCTGCCGCAATGCATCACCACTGCGATATTCACGAAGTTGATGAAACTCCATGCCTTCGCCGCGCCTTGGTTGGCGGCGATGACCACTATCGAGCCGATTGTCCCGACTGGCGAGCATGGCGTCGCCCTGGAGCATGGAAAAATCCGGATATACCGGTACACAGGTACTGGCCTCAATGCGGCGCCGCTGCCAGATCAGTCCCAGTGGCCCTGGCAGCCATAATTCAATCGGACCGAATCGGGCCTGCCCGCGTTGCGCTGGTCGGTAGCGATAACTCAGCTCGGTAATGTCACCGGCGCCGGGTCGCAACAGTACCGGCATGCCGGTGCCGGCATCATCGCCAGGGTGATGATCGGCCAGCTCGCAGAGTGTTGGCAGTTGCCGGCTATCAAACTGTAGCCGCACGGTGTGCTGGCGCCGTACCGAAAAAGCTGCCGGCAGCAGACGTGTGGCGGCAGGTGCAGGACGACGTAGTCCGGCGAGGGTGTCGATTACAACCAGCGCCAGCAGAACTGCCAGTGCCACCAGCCAGATCATGTTGGCGCCGTGGTTGTGTTGCGGCAGCCAGATTCGCACTGCCAGCACCATCAGCGCCAGTGCCACCAGCGCCAGCGTGAGCTGCAGCAGTCGTGGCGCCGGGCGTAACATCATTGCCGTGGTGCCGGCACTTGATCGAGCAGCCGTGACAACAGTGTTTCTGGCGTCTGGCCTTCAATTTCAGCATCGGCGCTGAGCTGAACGCGATGGCGCAGCACCGGTCGGGCGACGGACTTGATGTCATCCGGAATCACGAAATCACGGCCTTCGATCAGCGCCTGCGCTCTGGCTGCGGTACACAGTGCAATGCTGGCGCGGGGGCCGGCGCCGCGGGCCAGACCATTCTGCTCGCGGGTGCTGCGGACCAGACGCAGCGCATAGTCAATCACCGCATCATCCAGCGTGACGCTGGCAGCAAAGCGCTGCAGGGCAATCACGCCAGCAGCATCGGTCAAGGCCGTCAGGTTATCGACATTCAGGCTGTCACTGATGGTGCCATCTAGCACCATGCGGACGATTCGTGCTTCCTGCTCAATCACCGGGTAATCAATCATGATCTTGAACAGGAATCGGTCCAGTTCCGCCTCAGGCAGGGGATAGGTGCCTTCCTGGTCCAGCGGGTTCTGGGTCGCCAGCACCATAAACGGCGGTGTTAGCGGGAAACATTTTCCCTCAATGGTGATTTGTCTTTCCTGCATCACCTCAAGCAGCGCCGACTGGGTTTTTGCCGAAGCGCGATTGATCTCATCGGCCAGCAGCAGCTGGGTAAATGCGGGCCCTTTGCGAATCCGGAACTGTTCGGTCTTCTGGTCGAACATGGCGTGGCCGGTGACGTCTGTCGGCATCAGGTCGGGGGTGAACTGGATGCGGGCGAAATCAACCTGCAGGCAATGGGACAGTGTTCTGACCAGCAGCGTTTTACCCAGCCCGGGGACACCTTCCAGCAGAACGTGGCCGTTGCTGATCAGGGCAATCAGCACCTCGCGGACTACCTGATGCTGGCCAACCAGTACAGTGCTGACGGATTGCTCGATAGCACAAGCCAGCTGGCTGGCTTCGGCGAAGGTATGCGGTGCGGTCATGCCTGACTCCGGGAGGTAATAGGCGTTTCAGTTTGCTCTGTCATCTCCCAGGGAAGGTTACCCGGAGAGATATGGCGAAAGTGCAGATAATTGCCAAATTGATGCAGCATGTCACCGATCAGTTCATGGCTGTCATAGCCGAACACGTCATAGGCCTGACCACCGCGGCGCAGAAATACCTCCGCGCGCCAGTATTGGTCGCCGTCTTCGGCGGGTGAGGTGAGTGCCGCCAGAGAAAATGCCGGCCGGGCGGCAGCAACAAGCCGAACTTCATAGAAAAAATTGACCTCCTCGCCCTGAACAATGTGCAACCGGCAGCGTTGTCCCGGCTCATGTTGCAGCTCGGCGTGCCAGCCCAGCCGGTTCATGCCAGTGTTGAGTTGCTGCATTGCCGGAAAGGCAACATTTTCAATAAATTCGCCGGCCTGGTTCCGGTCCGGAAAATGCACCAGTCGCGCCAGTCGCTGCTGCCAGCTGGCCGGATCCGGCGGGTTGTCATGGTGCTGTCGCTGCATGCTGGTTTCCCTGTGCCCTTCGATGATCAGTGCCCGCCACAGCCCCCAGGCGGACAGCAGCATGATCACCGCAAACGGCAAGGCTGTGGCAATGGTCATGGTCTGCAGGGCACTGAGTCCGCCGGCAATCAGCAGTACCGCGGCAATCACTCCCTCAGTGGATGCCCAGAACACCCGTTGCCAGACCGGCGTATCGGTACGACCGCCGGCGGACAGCGAATCGATGACCAGCGAGCCCGAGTCGGAAGACGTGACAAAAAAGGTGATGATCAATATCACCGTCATGAATGAGACCACTTCCGTCAGCGGCAGGCGCTCATAGAGTTTGAACAGGGCAATGGCGGTGTTTGACTGGACCTCGCCGATCAAGGCTGTGTAGCCCTCATTCATGATCAGATTCAATGCGGTGTCGCCAAATATGGAGAACCACAGAAACGTAAATAATGACGGCACCAGCATGACGCCGAAGACAAATTCACGGATAGTGCGACCGCGACTGATCCGGGCAATAAACAGGCCGACAAAGGGCGCCCAGGCAATGGTCCAGCCAAAGATGAACAGGGTCCAGTTACCGATCCAGTCACTGCGGCTATAGGCCTGCAGATTGAAAGTGCGCTCGACTATGTTGTTCAGATAGCTGCCGGTGTTTTGCAGAAAGGTTTCCAGAATCAGGATTGAAGGCCCTGCCAGAAACACAAACAGCATCAGGGCAATGGCCAGCACCATATTGATGATCGACAGACGCTTGACGCCTTTCTCCATTCCGGCCACCACCGAAAATATCGCCAGACAGGTGATCAGGGCGATGGAAATAACTTGCACAGTGGTGCTGACCGGAATGGATGGCCACAGGTAGTGCAGGCCGGCATTGATCTGGGTGACTGAGAGGCCCAGCGTGGTCGCGATGCCGAACAGGGTGCCGAGGATGGCGAAAACGTCCACAGTATGACCGATCGGCCCATGAATTTTTTCGCCGATCAGCGGATAAAGGGCCGAGCGAATAGAAAGCGGCAGACCATGACGAAAGGCGAAGTAAGCCAGCACCAGTCCAACCAGACCGTAAATGGCCCAGATGTGAAAGCCCCAGTGAAAGAATGCAATTTGCATCGCCTGCTTGGCCGCATCGACTGTCTGGGCTGCGCCCAGTGGTGGTTCAGCAAAATGCAGCACCGGCTCGGCGACGCCGAAGAACAACAGGGCAATGCCATAGCCGGCAGAGAACAGCATGGCAAACCAGACCGGGAACGGGTACTCCGGCTGAGCATGGTCCGGGCCCAACCGAATATTGCCAAAGCGGGATATGGCGATGCCGACAATAAACAGCAGAAACATGGCCACGGCGAGCATGTAGAACCAGCCGAAGGTGCGGGTAATAAATGCCAGCGTACTGGCAAACCATTCGCCTGCCAGCGTTGGATTGCTCAGGGTGCCAACCACCAGCAGTAGCGTGACGATAACGGCCGGGGCAAAAACCGGCACCAGTATGGTTGAGTGGGAAAGTCCACGATCAGCAGTCATCTGTCGTTCTCCTTGTCGGCTTGTCACCTTACCGTTTTTCGTCAGAGCCTGCTCAGAGGCTTTGCCGCAGGTGTTGTAACAGGGCGACCTGCTGTTGCAATGCCGCGTCGTTATCTGGCAGCGCATGCAGTGCCTGATGCACCAGTTCAGGGCTCAGGCCGGACAGCTCGGCGGCGAGCTGGTGGCAGCGCTGCGGATCTGCTCCCCCGGCATGTGTGCCCAGCCGGCGCAGAACATCTCGCTGCAGCGGTTCAAGCAAAGGTCTTTTCTGGTTAATGCGCCAGAGCAGTGCCGCCGCTGCACGGAGGTGATCGGTGAAGTCATGCGGTTGCTGTTCGGATAATGACAAAATCACGCCACGTCGCGGCATATGTCGCCAGAGAAAAACCAGCAGCACAGCAAGCAGCGACAGTATCAGAGGCCAGGCTCTTTGCCATGCCCAGGACGAAAGCGGTGGCACATCAATACTGGTGGCCCACCAGATGTGGTTATACTCCTGACTGATGTGTGCAAGCAGGGCAGCATGATCAAGATGATGGAGCCGATGATTCTCAAAAATGGCCATGTCCGACAGCACCCATATGTCCCCCTCTCCGCTGCGTAGTCGCAGCAATAAATCACGCCCGCCAATGACGCCGCGCTGCATCACATTCGTGGCGCTTTCCGGGAGCGAGACGTCATCTTCGTCAACCTCGTCAAAAAGGTCGCGGTGCAGCAGGTCGATGGTGGGGTCCAGCTCCAGTTGAAACTGTGCCGCATCCTCAATGTCCAGCCAGGCGAAAACCGGCTGTTTGGTGAAGTCACCACAGGTCAGATCAATGCAGGTGTCATCATCTTCGCCGGCGATGCAGTGCAGGCGGAAAATGCGTTCCAGCTGGCTGTTCTCTGGCCCGAGAGCTGAAACGGCAGCGCGGTGTGGTTGCGATCCATCCCGCCAGGCGGTAATGCCAAGTCGGTACAGTAGAGGATCATGGTCACGGATATCCGCGTCACCAAGCTCTCCATCATTCCAGGCATCCTCGCTCAACGGCAAGGCATGGGTAACCAGCCGCCCACCGGCTTCAACCCATTCAAGCAGCGCATCCTGTTGCCATGCCGGCATGGTGCCCGGGGTGCGCTCCACTATCAGCAGGGTATCGGTTGCCGGTAACGGGAATAGTTCGATGGAGCTGGTAAGCCGGCGCGGTGATTTTTGCCACTGTTCAAACAGCGTCAGCGCCGCGGCATGAGGTCGTGCAGTTGACTGACCATGTTCTGCGATGGGAATTTTTTCGAACTTGTGCCAGATAGTGACTGCCAGCGCAGCGAGCAAAATCAGCGCCAGAACTGCTCCGATGCGCCCGATCATATTGCTTCCTGCCTGTGCTTGTTGTCGTCAAAATGGCCGCTCCATTGCTGCAGCAGCAAGCGGATCTGCTGTTCCGGAGGCGGTCGGTGTGCCCAGGCAGTACTGATCCAGAGTGGTGTCAGTGTCGCCAGAATGGCGACTCCGGTCTTGTCTTCGTGCAGTTCGCGACAGCGCTGCAGGACCTCGGCTTCTGTTGCCCCGGCGAGCATTGGAATGTCGCCGTTGCCAGCTAACCGTGACAAGGTAGCGCGATACAACAGGCTCAACGCTTCGCGCGCATCGCCGCGATCAAGCGCGGTCAGTATGCATTCAGCGAGATTGGATGGCAGCGACGCCTGCCGAATGTCGAGGCCGGCGACATGGGTAACCGGCTTTTTCAGCCGCTGATGTCCGGAAGGAAGTGTCGCCAGCCAGTGCCGGTAATACCACAGCGTCCACAGTAGCAGCGCGATGACGACAGCCCATAACAGCACACGCAGGATATCGGCCAGTGATGGCAGGCTGTTGTAATCACGGCTGCCGTCTGCATCAAAAAGCCAGTTAAAAAAATCTACCAGCCAGTCCGGCGGCTGGTCATCCGGCAAGGCCTCCATGGTGTCGTTATCGGACTTCAGCCGCCATTTGCCGTGAACCTCAATCGGCATGAAGTCCGGTCCGGCAACCACTTCGATCGCATCCTGCTGCGGACCGCCGGCATGGGCCGGTTGCGCCGGTACCAGCAACAAAAGGGGAAACAGGCAGAGTAGCGCCAGCGCGGCCGAAGTCAGCATGCGACGACGTTCGCCAATTCGCCGCATGCCAAGTTCCAGATCCCAGCCCTCCAGCCAGGTCCGCTTGTTAAGGTAAAGGGCAAAGCCGGAAACGACATAAAGCGGCTGCAGAACGGTCAGGGTGATATACCAGGTGATCAGGCCAAGCATGGCGTAGTGCGTGCCGGTCAGCAGCCAGTCCATATCACTGAGGTAGTACTGCCCCGGCATCATCATCATGACCAGCATGGTGAACGCGTAACTGATGATGAACTCGATATGTGCCATCAGCAGTGTCAGCACGGATGCCCGGTTTGGCGGGCCCATATTCAATACCCTGATCCGCTGCCGGTAGTGCTGACCATGCTGATGTTCCAGCTGGCTGACAGGGACGGAGAAACTGCGGCTCGGATAGATGCGCCACCACAGCAGCCAGGGGAGTAACCCGGGCAGGGCGTAACGACGAAACTCGCGCCATAGCATGCGCAATGTCACCGGTTCGTTGAACAGGGTGCGGGCGCAGTACTCCAGTAGCGGCCGCTCCAGCACCGGCTTGAGCCACCACAGCAACAGTACCCCGAACCCCGGGTAGTCAGTGAGGGTGAGCCACAGGGCGAGCAACAGTACCGGCATGCTGAAGCTGAGCCAGACCAACGTCAGCGATTTCCACCAGGCGCGATAAAGGTGAGCGCCCATATCCATGGCCTGCCAGGGCGTTCGTGGTGCAATCCGGGCACTGACCTGCTCAAGCCGCATCAACGACGCCCTCCGGCGAACAGATAGCCGAATAACAGGATCCACAGGGCACTACCGACACTGTATTTTATCCACGGCTCGAACAGACGCGGTGACCAGAAGGCTTCAATGAATGCCGCCAGCAGCAGCAGCGCAAAAGCACCGTACATGACCGGCATGGCTTCTCCGGCAGATTTCCGCAATGCGTCAAGCCGCGTCCAGGGTCCGGGTGCCAGCAGCGCCCAGCCGAGTCGCAGGCCAGCGCCACCGGCCAGAACAATGGCGGTCAGTTCTGGTGCGCCATGGGCGATAACAAAGGTAAAGAACGGTTCGTGCATGCCGTTATTACTGAGATGTGCCGCAATGGCGCCGAAAAAACTGCCATTGAACAGCATGACGAACAGGGCGCCTACGCCAAGGAAAATACCACCGGCGAAGGTGCGAAAAGCAATGCTGATATTGTTATAGATGTAGTAACCGAACATGACGATGTCATCATTGCTGTCACGTTCACTGCGATGGCTCGCTTGCGGGTGATACATGTCCTCAAGCTGCTGTGCGGTGTCGGCATCGACCAGCGCATAGATCATTTCCGGTTGTTGCCGGACCAGCGCCCACAGCAGCAACATCGACAGGCAGAACACCACTGCGCTGGCCAGCTGCCATGGCCATTGCGCACGTACCGCGCGTGGGAAATCGGCGAGCAGAAACCGTTTCAATGGTGCTGCCACCGGCAGCCGCGGGCGGTACAGCAATCGATAGCCGCGTAGCACCAGATTATCCAGTCGTTGAATCAGGCTGATGCTGTAGCCGCGCTCCCGAGCCAGTGCCTGATGGTGGCACAGCCGCCGGTAGCTGGCCGGCAGCCTTGCCAGACGCGGGTCCTGTGCGGCTTCGCCAGGGCGTAATTTTTCCAGCACGGCAAACTGTTGCTCAAGCCATTGCCAGTCAGCGCTGAACTGTCGTTCAAACTGTGCCTGCTTCATGAATGTCCCCGCAGGTAACGGGCAACATTCATGGCACGCTGCTCGGATTCCGCACCATTCAGCTCCGGCCATGCAAAGGCACTTAACTCCTGACGCCGGGCTGCGGACAGGGTGTCCTTGCGTTCCAGCAGGGCGAGCAGTGTCTGCTGATCGTCCAGCGTCGCCGGCCAGTCCGGTGCCGTGCTGCTATCGGTCATGACCTGTATTGCCGGCCGCTCGCTGTTGACGTACACCACCATGGTGTTGCCGGCCAGATCACCAAGGCGCTGAAAACGCTGGTTGCTGAGCATGGTGATAAACCCGGTCAGGTACAGCATCGGAAAAAAATCGGCCTGACGAATCAGATTGCGGATCAGGCTGCCGTTCAGGGTGACGGGTGTGCCGTCTGTGTGTGTGACTGCGATTGCCAGCGCGCGCTTGCCCGGTGTCTGGCCATGTCGCAGCACTTCAAACAGCACCGGATAGAACCACTCCAGCAGGAAAACCAGTATCAGCATCAGGCCGGCACCGGCGCCGGCCTTGGTCAGCACCACAAACCAGGCGCCTAGATAAAACGGCGTGCGAATGAGCAAATCGATGAAGAAGGCGGCAGCACGGGGCAGAATGCCGACCGGCACCAGTGACAGTACAGCCCCTTCCGGGGTGCGCAGTCGTTGCCGATCGTCAATCACGGCCGGTGCCCCGTTGCCGGATCAGCAGCACGGCGCAGACAAACAGTAATGTGGTCAGGGCAACCCTGACGATGGCGATTGTGCGTACCGGCGGCGGATCAAGCAGCTGGATGGCAAAGCCGGCAAAGTAGAACAGCAACAGGATGCATAGCCAGGTCAGCATGCGGCCGTCACCACGGATGGTTGCCGGCAGCATCAGGACCAGAGGCCCGTACAACACCACCGTCATCAGGATGCCGGCGCGCAGCATGGTGTCGGCGGATACTGTGGACTGCGTCGGCGCCAGCCACCACAGGCCGCCGATGCCAGCAAGAATCAGGGCAACATGAGACAGCCGGGCGAGGTTAATAATCATCATCAGTGCTCAAGTTTCCTGGCCAGTGTGGCCAGTTGCCGGCCCAGTGCACGGGCCAGCGTGGCTTCGTCGTTGCTCAGCCGATTCTGATTATCCAGACCGGCCATGTGGGTCGGGCCGTAGGGTGTGCCGCCGCCGGTGGTGGTGTAGAGCGCCTTCTCGGAATAGGGCAGGCCGGTAATCAGCATGCCCTGATGCAGTAACGGCAGCATCATCGACAGCAGGGTGCTCTCCTGGCCGCCATGCAAACTGGTGGTGGAGGTGAACACCCCGGCAGGTTTGCCAATCAGCGCCCCCTGCATCCACAGCTCGCTGGTCTGGTCGATAAAGTATTTCATCGGCGCCGCCATATTGCCGAAGCGGGTGGGGGAGCCAACAGCCAGTGCCGAACAACCGGCCATATCCGCCATCGAGCAATAGGGTGCGCCACTATCCGGCACTGCGGGATCGGTGGCCTCGGTAGTTGCTGATACCGCTGGCACAGTGCGCAGCATCGCCTCCATGCCAGCGTCCTCAACGCCACGGGCGACCTGCAGGGCAAGATTCCGGACACTGCCGGTGCGGCTGTAATAGAGAACCAGAACGTAGCGATTAGGCACAGGCAGACTCAGAGCAGTTGCAGAACATTTTCCGGTGGCCGGCCAATCACGGCACGGGCCCCGCGTACGGCAATCGGCCGTTCGATCAGCTTCGGGAAGCGTACCATGGCACGGATCACTTCAGCGTCAGTGCTTTGCGGTGTCAGCCCGGCCTCGGCATACTCGGGTTCCTTGTGGCGAACCAGCTGGTGGGCGCGGTCGAGGCCGAGGCGTTTGACCAGTGCGGTCAGGGTGGCGGCGTCCGGCGGCGTTTCCAGATACAGTACCAGCGCGGGCTCAATACCGTTTTCCTGAAGCAGGGCCAGAGCCTGCCGGGATTTTGAGCAGCGTGGATTATGGTACAGGGTGATTTTGCTCATGGTGGTCCGGACTTGATTGCGAGACCCCATTGTAGTGGCGACAGAGAGAGTGGCAACCGATGAATCAACCGCAGACACGCTGGCAGGACAGGGCGCGATCCGGTCTGACCCTGGCCCGGGATTTTCTCCAGTTGCTGGGCCGCAGTTATCGTGAGGATGGCTGCAGGGAAAGTGCGGCAGCACTGACGTACACTACCCTGTTTGCCATCGTTCCGATCATGACTGTGGCCTTTGCCATTCTCTCTGCGATTCCGGCGCTACAGGAGCGCAGCGGTGAGATCCAGCAGTGGGCGTTTGCCAATTTTGCTCCAGGTGCCGGTGAAAAGGTGCTGGAGTATGTTAACGAGTTCTCCCGACAGGCCGGCAACCTGACCGCAATAGGCGCGATATTCCTGTTTGTTACCTCGGTGCTGATGTTGCGTACCATCGAGCGCAATATGAACCGGATCTGGCGGGTGACAACGCCGCGCAGTGGTCCGATGAGTGTCATCATGTACTGGGCGGTGCTGACGCTCGGGCCGCTCAGTCTCGGGGCTGCACTTGGCATCAGTTCCTACCTGACTTCCATGTCACTGATTACCGATACCGTTGCCTTGCTGGGCGGCATGCGCCTGTGGCTGTCATTGCTGCCGTTGCTGTTCATGACCATGGCGCTGACGCTGATGTATGTGGTGGTGCCGAACTGCTATGTACCGGTACGGCAGGGTTTGATCGGCGGTTTCGTTGCGGCCTGCCTGTTTGAGCTGGCCAAAGGCGGGTTCACCCTGTTTATTACGATGTCACCATCCTACGAAGTGGTTTACGGGGCGTTCGCTGCCGTGCCGCTATTCCTGCTGTGGCTGTTTATCTCCTGGAACATCGTCCTCGGTGGTGCCGAGCTGGTGCGGGTGATGGTGGTGTTTGGAGAGTATCGCAGTGAGTTGCCACGGCTGCAGTCATTGCTGCGGTTGCTGGAAATTCTCTGGCGCCGGCAGCAGCAGGGTCGGATTTTGAGAGTTCAGGAGGTGCGGCGCGTGCTGAAGCTGGCCGGTGCCAGTCACTGGGAGGAATTCCGCAATCTGCTGATGGATCTGCGGTTGATGCGGCGCACCGAAAATGGCGAGTTTGTTCTTGGCCGGGATCTCACTACTCTGAGCCTGACCGAGCTGATCGACATGCTGCCATGGTCCACCCGAGAGGCATTGTCGGTTGGAGATATGCAGAACCGGCCCTGGGAGCCGCTGCTGGCGGCGCGCTGTGCCGAAGCGCGCAGCGGCTGGATGACCCCGCTTGATATGACTGTTGAGCAACTGTTTAGCAGCACGGAGAAAAACAATGAAACAGGTTGAGCTGACTCACAATGATCTGCGCTTTCCGGCGCTGATGGCCGGGGAGGGCGAGCCGGTGCTGTTGCTTCACGGCTTCCCCGACAGCTATCGCAACTGGCGCCATCAGGTGCAAGCGCTGGCTGATGCAGGATACTGCGCCATCGCACCGGCACTGCGCGGTTACGCGCCGGGATGTCAGCCGAAGGACGGCGATTATTCCCTGCGTGCGGCGGTGGAAGATGTCTGCGCGTTTGCCAGTCAGCTCGGCGGTTGTGTACATCTGGTTGGCCATGACTGGGGTGCGGTGGTGGCTTATCTTGCTGCGGCCCGGTCACCGGACCTGTTTCGCAGCTGTACCATGCTGGCCATTCCGCCGCTGAAACGCCTGCCTTCTGCCGTATTGAAGGTACCGGAGCAACTGTTACTAAGTGGCTATATGGAGTTTTTCCAGTTGCCACTGGTGCCCGAGTGGGTGTTGCGCCGGGATGGTCTGGCCGGGGTGGAGTGGTTGTGGAAACGCTGGTCGCCCGGTTGGGATGGCAGCGATTATCTGGATGAGGCGCGGCGCACGCTGGCGCAACCTGGTGTGTTGACTGCGGCACTGGGCTGGTACCGGCATCTGCCGAAAGTCTGGACTGAAGCGCATCGCGAAGCCCGTGGCTGGCTGGCGTTGCCGGTCAAGGTGCCGACCATGGTATTGCTGGGGGAGAGGGACGGATGCATGAGTCCGCGGTTGCTTGACCACACGGTAAACAGGAAGGACTTCCCTGCCGGCTTGCGGGTGGAAAAGGTTTCCGGCGCCGGCCATTTCCTGCATCTGGAAAAGCCTGAGCGGATCAATGACCTGTTGTTGACGCAGTTACGCCAGTATGCCGGAGAATGTGTTTAAGCAGTGATCAGTTTATGCGTCAGCCACGAAGTTCAGCGAGGCAGAGTTAAGGCAGTAACGAAGACCGGTCGGGCCCGGACCGTCGGGGAATACATGGCCGAGATGGGCATCACAGCGGGCGCAGCGTATTTCAGTGCGGATCATGCCGTGGCTGTGATCCTCCAGGTGGCGGATGTGGTCCTTGTCGAAGCCGTCAAAAAAGCTCGGCCAGCCGGTGCCGGAGTTGAATTTGTGCTCGGCCCGAAATAGCGGCAGGTCGCACAGCCGACACTGGTACACGCCGCTCTCCTTGTTTTCCAGATAGCCACCACAGAACGGTCGCTCGGTGCCCTGATTGAGTAGAATATGGCGTTCTTCCGGCGTCAGAGTGGCGGCGCGCTTCTCCAGTTCTTCCACCGAGGGCGGCGTCAGGTCGTAACCGCTGGCAGATTGCTTGCTCATCGTTATTTTCCTTTCAGCTTGTCGGGGTAGGTCTTTTCCAGTTTGCTGACTTTCGGGCTGGCCGCAAACATGATGTACGGCTGCAGCGGATTGCGTGCAGCGTAATTCTGATGGTAGGCCTCGGCTGGATAGAAAGCTGTCAGCGGTTCTACTGTGGTGACAATCGGATCGTTGAACAGGCCGCTCTGATCGAGCTGCCGGATATAGGCCCTGATAATCCCGGCTTCCTGGTCATCGTGATAGAACACCGCCGAGCGATACTGGCGGCCGCGGTCGTTGCCCTGGCGGTTGAGCTGGGTCGGGTCGTGGGCGACGGAGAAGAAAACCTTCAGTAGCTGGCCGAGGCTGATACGGTCAGCGTCGTAGCGGATGCGGATCACTTCGGCATGATCAGTGG
>JBFHPX010000013.1:0-18087 GCA_041592575.1 Alcanivoracaceae bacterium | reverse complement strand
TACGGCACCAGATCGTGAACGAAGGGGCTCCAGAAACGGCTCACCGGCCATTACTCCTGATCGAGAAGTCGATATTCCGTCGAGCGGGCGTGGGCATCCAGTCCTTCGCTTCGCGCCAGCACCGATGCGATCTTGCCAAGCGCAGAAGCACCGGCCGGCGAGCAGCCGATCAGCGAACTGCGCTTCTGGAAGTCATACACGCCCAGCGGTGAAGAGAAGCGTGCGGTGGCGGACGTCGGCAGCACGTGATTGGGGCCAGCACAGTAATCGCCGAGTGCTTCCGGGGTGTGCCGGCCAAGGAAAATGGCGCCGGCGTGACGCACTTTTTTTGCCCAGTCTTCAGCGTTGTCCAGCGACAGCTCCAGGTGTTCCGGGCTGATCCGATTGGCCACCTCGAAACAATCATCCAGATCGCGGGCCAGAATCATGGCGCCGCGATTGGTCATGGAGGCGCGAATAATGTCGGCGCGATCCATGCTGGCCAGCAAGCGCTGCATGCTGGCTCCGACGGCGTTGATAAACCCCGCATCCTGAGACACCAGAATAGCCTGCGCTTCTTCGTCATGTTCGGCCTGCGAAAACAGGTCCATGGCGATCCAGTCCGGATCGGTTTTGCCGTCGCAGACCACCAGAATTTCTGACGGCCCGGCGATCATGTCGATGCCGACCTTGCCAAATACCTGACGCTTGGCCTCCGCCACCCAGATGTTGCCAGGGCCAACAATCTTGTCGACGCCGGGAATGCTTTGCGTGCCATAGGCCAGCGCCGCCACAGCTTGAGCGCCACCAACGGTAAAGAAGCGATCGACACCGGCAATGGCAGCCGCTGCCAGCACGGTGTCATTCAGTTCTCCGCCGGGGGCGGGCGAGACCATAATGATTTCGGCGACGCCAGCGACCTTGGCCGGCAGCGCGTTCATCAATACGGAGCTTGGGTAAGCGGCCTTACCGCCGGGCACGTAAATGCCAGCGCGATCCAGCGGCGTCACCTGCTGGCCGAGCAAAGTACCATCGGCTTCGCGGTAACTCCAGGAATCCTGCTTCTGCTTTTCGTGGTAGCGGGTCACGCGTTCGGCGGCGGCCTGCAGCGCCTGGCGCTGCGCTGCAGGAATCGCATTCAGCGATTGCTGCATACGCTCATGGCTGATTTCCAGTGCGGCAACGGACTGCGCATCGCGGCGATCGAAGCGGTTGGTATATTCCAGCACTGCGGCATCGCCATCACGACGCACCGCGCGAATGATATCGGCCACTTTCACCGACACTTCGGCATCACGCTCCTCGCTCCATGCGGTCAGCGCGGCAAGCTCTGCAGCAAAATTTTCCGACCGGGTATCGAGACGACGAATCTTCATGCGCTTTCCCGTCGCGCCTCCACCGCCTCACCGATCAGATCGATAATCGGCTGGATCTCGGCATGGCGGGTTTTCATGCTGGCGCGGTTGACGATCAGACGACTGGAAATCTGCGCGATCAGTTCGGTGGGCTCCAGACCGTTGGCGCGCAGGGTATTGCCGGTATCGACCACATCGACAATGCGATCCGCCAGCCCGACCAGCGGCGCCAGCTCCATGGCGCCGTACAGTTTGATCACTTCCGCCTGAACGCCCTGACTGGCGAAATAGCGCCGGGTAATGTTAACGAACTTGGTGGCTACCCGCAGACGGCCATTCACCGCCGGCGCATCTTTCTTCGCCGCCACCATCAGCTTGCAGCGGGCAATCTCCAGATCGAGCGGCTCGTAGATGCCGTCGGCACCGTGTTCCATCAGCACATCCTTGCCCGCCACGCCGATATCGGCGCCGCCATATTGCAGATACGGCGGCACATCGGTGGCGCGAATAATGATGATCTTCACATCATCGCGGCTGGTATCAAAAATCAGCTTGCGCGATGACTCCGGATCTTCCAGCAAACGAATCCCCGCCGCTTCCAGCAGCGGCAGGGTCTCTTTCAGAATGCGCCCTTTCGACAGGGCGATGGTCAGCGGCTTGTTCGGCATCTGTTAACCCGGTACCCGGCGAATGGTGGCGCCAAGGGATTGCAATTTTTCCTCGATGCATTCGTAACCACGATCAATGTGGTAAATGCGATCGACCACGGTATCGCCCTGCGCCACCAGCGCGGCAATCACCAGCGAAGCAGATGCACGCAGGTCGGTGGCCATCACCGGCGCGCCGGTGAGCTTCTCAACGCCACGACAGATCGCGGTGTTACCTTGCACCTCGATGTTGGCACCCATGCGGTTCATTTCCTGGACGTGCATGAAACGGTTCTCAAATACCGTTTCAACGATAGTCCCGGTACCTTCGGCGATAGTGTTCATGGCGGTGAACTGGGCCTGCATATCCGTCGGCATGGCCGGGTACGGCGCCGTGCGCATGGATACGGCTTTCGGTCGACGCCCTTCCATGTCGAGCTCGATCCAGTCATCCCCACAGGTAATTTTCGCGCCGGCCTCCTGCAGTTTCTGCAAGGTTGCATCAAGCAACTGTGGTGCCGTGTCCTTGAGCTTGATGCGACCACCGGTGGCTGCGGCGGCAATCAGGTAGGTGCCGGTTTCAATACGATCCGGAATCACGTTGTGCTCGGCACCATGTAACGACGACACGCCTTCAATGGTGATGGTGTCAGTGCCGGCGCCGGACACTTTCGCGCCCATCTTGTTGAGGTAATTGGCCAGATCAACTACCTCCGGCTCGCGCGCGGCGTTTTCAATCAAGGTGATGCCGTCAGCCAGCGACGCCGCCATCATCAGGTTCTCGGTGCCGGTTACGGTGACAGTGTCCATCACCAGACGGGCACCATGCAGCCGCTTGTTAACGCTGGCGTAGATGTAGCCATTAGTCACTTCGATGTTGGCACCCATGGCCTGCAGGCCACGCAGGTGCAGATCCACCGGCCGACTGCCGATGGCGCAGCCACCTGGCAGCGACACCACGGCTTTACCGAAGTGGGCCAGCATCGGGCCAAGCACCAGAATCGAGGCGCGCATGGTTTTCACCAGCTCGTAAGGCGCATGCAGGTCCTGAATGGTGGTGGCATCCACTTCAACACGCATCTGATCGTCAATCACCAGTCGCACGCCCATGCGGCCAAGCAGTTCAATCAGGGTGGTGACGTCCTGCAGGTGCGGCAGGTTTCCGACCGTGGTCGGAGTATCGGACAACAAGGTCGCCGCCAGAATTGGCAGCGACGAGTTTTTCGAACCGGAAATACGGATCTCGCCATCAAGGCGCTTGCCGCCGGTAATAATCAGTTTATCCATCCGGGTGTGTCCTCGGGGAATCAGGCAATGCCGAGACGATTGGCGCGCTGCCACTCGTCCGGGGTATAGGTTTTCAGGGGGTCCACGGCGTGGATGCTGCCATCGGCCAGGCAGGCTGTCAGGCAGGCGAATACCAGCTGCTGGCGCTTTACCGGCATCAGTCCGGCGAACGCCTCGGACACCACACGGATACCAAACTTGTTGCCGCTGCCCTGTACGGCAACATCAGCACCGGCGATACCGGCCTCCACCAGCGCTTTCACATCTTCCGGGGTCATGCGGACTCCTGCTCGGGAAAGGCGCCGATTGTACGGGGTTTGCCGGCAAAAATCAGGCCGGCCGCGCGGTTACTGCGCGGCCGCCGCCGCAGCCGGAGCCTCGGCGGTCTCAACCTCGATCTCCGATGACCAGTTGGCGATCACCTGATCAAGATCACCACCGTACTGTTGTGCCGATTGCTCGAACTGGGTGCGGAAGGTACTGCCCAGATTGAGGCCGTTAACAATCACGTTCTCGACCAGCCAGTTACCCTCCTTGCCCTGATAAAGACTGAAGAATACCGGCACAATCTTGCCGCTGGCAGTCTGGATCTCGGTGCGGACCCGGGCCCGACCGGCCTTGACGTCGCCCTCCTGAGCCGGCAACACCCGCACCTTCTGGCCTTCATAGAGTGTCAGACCGGAGGCATAGGTATTGACCAGACTGGCACGGAACACTTCAAGAAATTTAAGCTTCTGCTCGCGACTGGAAGGGGCAAACCAGTTGCCCATCACCAGCTGGGTAATACGGCGGAAATCGACCAGCCCCTCAAGCTCCTCATTAACCACCTTGCGGGCATAGTGCTCGTCCTCCTTGAGTCGGGCCCTTTCCTGGTCAATCCGCTGGGTCATCCGTTCGATCGCGGTTGCCAGCATGGCATGGGGGCCCTGCCCCGAAGCTGTGGCCTGCGCGGCAGACGTGAACAACAGCGCTGAAAACAGCACAGTCAGCAATCTCGGCATGGCGCAATCTCCTCGGTGTCCGGCATCGTGGCGGCAAGTATCGGTTTGAAACGGCCCGCAGGACAAGGTTCCCTGCCGCAGCCGACGCCACAGCATGTATAATCGCCGGCCATTGGTCGAGGAGACGTCATGAGTCAGGATTTTATTGCCGTTGCCCGGCGCGTGCTGGAACTGGAAGCACGGACGCTGACAGAGCTGATTGCCTCGGTGGACAGCAGCTTCACTGCGGCCTGCGAGCACCTGCTGGCCTGCCGCGGCCGGGTGATCGTTACCGGCATGGGCAAATCCGGCCATATCGGCAACAAGATTGCCGCCACCCTGGCCAGCACCGGTACCCCGTCTTTCTTTGTCCACCCGGCCGAGGCTTCGCATGGCGATCTCGGCATGATTACCAGTGACGACGCAGTGATCGCCCTGTCCAACTCCGGCGAAACAGCCGAGGTGCTGACCATCCTGCCGGTGATCAAGCGCAAGGGCGCGACCCTGATCGGCATGACCGGCCGCCCCGGCTCCACTCTCGCCCGTCTCGCTGACGTACACCTGCATGTCAGCGCCCGCGAAGAGGCCTGCCCGCTGAATCTGGCGCCTACCTCAAGCACCACTGCGGCGTTGGCCATGGGCGATGCCCTCGCCATCGCCCTGCTGGAAGCACGCGGCTTTACCGCTGAGGATTTTGCCCTGTCACACCCCGGCGGCGCGCTGGGTCGACGCCTGCTGTTGTCGGTGGACGACGTCATGCACAGCGGCGAGCGACTGCCCACGGTACCGGTGAGCGCCAGCCTGGCCGAGGCGCTGCTGGAAATGACCCGCAAGGGTCTGGGCATGACCACGGTGCTGGATCCGCAGGGCATGCTCGCCGGAATCTTCACCGATGGCGACCTGCGCCGCATGCTGGACCGCGGCATTGACGTCCGCGCTGCGACCATTGCTGAGGTCATGAGCAGTAATCCGGTCACCATCGAGAGCGGCCATCTGGCAGCGGAAGCTCTGCAAATAATGGAAACCCGCAAGATCAATGGCCTGATTGTCTGCGACAAACAACACCGGCCGATTGGTGCCCTGAACATGCACGACATGCTGCGAGCGGGAGTGGTCTGATGCAATTGCGCGATGCTTCGGTCTCAATGCTGGCCCTGCGCGCCAGTGCCCGACGGCTGAAACTGATGGCCTTTGATGTCGATGGCATTCTTACCGACGGTCGGCTCTGGTACGGCGCCGACGGCGAAATGCTGAAAGCGTTTCATACCCTTGATGGCCATGGCCTGAAAATGATTGCTGCAGCCGGGATTGAGGTGGCACTGATTACCGGCCGGCGTTCGGAAATGGTGTTGCGCCGCGCCAGCGAGCTGGGCATCCGCCACGTTATTCAGGGGCGCGAGGACAAGGGTGTCGCCCTGGCCGCGCTCGCCAGTGACCTCGGGCTGGATGCAAGTGCCTGTGGCTACTCTGGCGATGATTTGCCGGATGTGCCGGCGCTGGAATGGTCGGCGCTGGCGTTTTCGGTGCCGAACGCGCATCAGTCCGCCAGATCGGCAGCCGACCTGATCAGCGATGCGCGCGGTGGCGAGGGTGCGGTGCGGGAAATCTGCGACTTCATTCTCGATGCCCGTGGAGCCCTGCAGCCGTGATACGTCAGGGCTTTCTCAGTATCGCCGGCATTCTGGTGGTGGGCCTGCTGGTACTGATGCTGCTTAATGAGCTTGATCATGTCCGGGTCAAACCGGAAACCGATAGCGCCAATGCCCCGGACATCATTCTCACTGGCGCCGACCTCAGCACCTATGATGAAGCCGGCAATCTCGAGTACAGGGTCACCGCCAGCCGTATTGAACACCTTGAGAGAGCGGGCGCCACCCTGCTTGATGAGCCCCGGCTGGAGCTGCATACCAGCCGTGAAACATGGAAGGTTACCGCCGGTGGTGGCAAGGTTGATCAGGACAACCGTACCCTGTTGCTGGAGGACAACGTCGAGGCCCGCCTGGATGGCCCGTCGGCAGTGGTATTGAAGACGGCGCGACTGCTCTACCATGTCCGCGAACAACACCTTGAGCTACCGGAGGCAGTCGACATCCGCCACCCCGGCGGCCACACCCGAGCCGGGAAACTGGATGCCGATATTGCTGCCGGCAAGCTCAACATGCAGCAGGGAGTGGAGACCCGTTATGCCGTCGATCTCTGACATCCGCCGTCTGGCTGGCCTGACCACCCTGCTGCTGATTACCCATGTCGGTGCCGAGGCCGTACCCAGCGGCAACATCCCCAGCGAGAACGAAATTGTGCTGCGCGCTGATCGCGCCACCCTCAGTCAGCAAGAAGGCACTGGCCTGTATGAAGGCAATGCCGAACTGATCCAGGGCCAGCGCTCATTGAAGGCGGACCGCATCGAAATCACCCTGAAAAACGGCAAGCCAAGCAAGGTCGAGGCCACCGGCAACCCGGTTGAATTGCTCGATGGCGGCGAGCTCAGCGCCCGCGCCGGCAAGCTGGTGTATGACATCGAGGGCCGCCGCATCCTGCTGTCGAAGCAGGCTCGCATTAACCACCTTGGCCGCACCTTCGAGGGTGCGGAGCTGGTGTACGAACTGGACAGCCGGCGGATCAGCGCCCGCGGCGGTGACGACGACGGCGATGGCGACGGCCGCATCCGTCTGGTCATCCCCGCAGAAGACGGAGTAACTGCCCCATGACCCTGCTGCGCGCAGAACATCTGGCGAAAAGCTACAAGGGCCGGCGTATCATCGAGGATGTCTCCATCGAGGTGGAATCCGGCAGCGTGGTTGGCCTGCTTGGCCCGAATGGCGCCGGCAAGACCACCTGCTTTTACATGATTGTCGGCCTCGTGGCCGCCGATTCCGGCCGCATTACCATCAATGGTCAGGACATTACCCGGCTGCCGATGCACGGCCGCGCCCGCCGCGGCATCGGCTACCTGCCCCAGGAAGCCAGCATCTTCCGGCGACTGTCGGTGGCCGACAACATCATGGCCATTCTGGAAACCCGTGAAGAACTGAGCCGGGCCCAGCGAGTCGAGCGGATGGAGCAGCTGCTGGATGAGTTTCACATCAGCCACCTGCGTAACAGCCTCGGCATGAGCCTGTCCGGTGGCGAGCGGCGACGCGCGGAAATTGCTCGTGGTCTGGCCAGTGACCCGGCTTTCATGCTGCTGGATGAGCCGTTCGCCGGGGTTGACCCGATCTCCGTCAACGATATCAAGGGCATTATCCGCCACCTCAAGGAACGCGGCATCGGCGTGCTGATTACCGATCACAATGTCCGCGAGACGCTGGATATCTGTGACACCGCCTACATCGTTTCCGCCGGTCATATCATCGCTGACGGAGATGCCCAGACGGTGCTTGGCAATCAGCAGGTTCGAGACGTGTATCTGGGTGCCGACTTCCGCCTGTAAGCCCTTTTTCTGAATGTGGCTACTACAACAGCGAGCCACATTCAAGAATAGGCATGAAAATTGCGTTACTGCTATGCTGCCCGCCATGATGTCATTCCGGACAGCACCGCAGCCATGAAGCAGGGCCTCCACCTCCAGCTGGGCCAACAGCTGAAAATGACCCCCCAACTGCAGCAGGCCAGTCGCCTGCTGCAGTTGTCCGCACTGGATTTACGTCAGGAAATCCAGGACACGGTGGAATCCAACCCGCTGCTGGAGCTGGAAGATGAGAGTGACAGCTTTGGTAATGATGCCGAAGCTGAGCTTCCCGCCAGCGCCGACAAGGATCACGAGGAACTCGACCTCGATGCCACCGACCATTTTGATGACGACCTGCGGGTCGACACCGACTGGGACGATATCTACCCAAACAGCGGCACCGGGGCCAGTGCCGGCAGTGGCGCCGATGAGGACGGCGACAGCTGGGAGGCACGCAGTACCGTGCCGGAATCGTTCCAGCAGCACCTGCTCTGGCAGCTTAATCTGACCCATCTGAGCGACGCCGATAATGCCATCGCCGAAGCCATCATTGACGCCCTTGACGAGCGCGGCTACCTGACCGACAGCCTCGATGACATCCGTGCTGCAGTGCAGCCATTGAATCTGCGCCCGGATGATCCACTGTTCCCGGAAGACGATGAAATCGTTGCCGTGCTCCACTTGCTGCAACACTTCGACCCGCCTGGCGTGGCGGCAAGGAGTCTGGCCGAATGTCTGAGTATCCAGCTGAACATGCTGGATGAGGACACACCGTGGCGACGGCAAGCTCTGCAGCTGGTCAACCAGCACATCAGCCTGCTCGAATCACGCGACTTCGACACCCTGCGCCGGCGCATGAATCTGGCCGATGAGCAGCTTTCCGAGGTGATGCGACTGATCCGGGGACTGAACCCGGCACCGGGGGAGCTGGTCAGCGACAGCAACCCGGAATACGTGGTGCCGGATGTGGTGGTATCACGCCGCGGCAAACGCTGGCTGGTGGAACTGAACCCGGAATCGATGCCGAAAGTCCGTATCAATGACCACTATGCCGGGATGATCCGCCATACCCGCCGTGAAGAAGATGGCACCTACCTGAAGGCCCAGCTGCAGGAAGCCAAGTGGTTTCTGAAGAGCCTGCAGAGCCGCAACGAAACCTTGCTGAAAGTGGCGACCCGGATCGTCGAGGTCCAGCAGGGCTTCTTCGAGTACGGTGAGGAGGCCATGAAACCACTGGTACTGGCCGAGATCGCCGACGCTGTGGGCATGCACGAGTCGACCATCTCCCGGGTCACCAACCAGAAATACATGCATACCCCGAAGGGTGTCTTCGAGCTGAAATACTTTTTCTCCAGTCATGTGGGCACGGACGGCGGTGGTGAATGTTCAAGCACCGCCATTCGTGCCATTATCAAGAAGCTGGTCGCGGCCGAGGATGCCCGCAAACCGCTCAGTGACAACAAACTGGCCGATTTGCTCAACGAGCAGGGCATCCAGGTCGCCCGCCGCACCGTCGCCAAATACCGGGAGGCGATGCGCATTCCGGCCTCCAGTGATCGCAAGCGTCTGGTCTGACTGGAAAGCCGGTTACCCCTGGCAGGAAGAGGAGCCCGTCATGCAAATCAATATCAGCGGACATCATCTGGATATCACCGACGCTCTGCGCGAATACGTCAACGAGAAATTCACCCGCCTGGAACGCCACTTCGACCATATCACCAGCATTCACGTGATTCTGTCTCCCGAGCCGAAGACCCATAAGGCAGAATCCACCATCCGCATCACCGGCGGCGAGCTGTTCGCCACCGCCGAAGCCGGCGACATGTATGCCGCCATCGACCTGCTCACCGACAAGCTCGACCGACAGATCCTGAAGCACAAGGAAAAATCGGTGAGCCGCCAACACGGACATTGAACATCACCATGAGAGTACGCGAGCTGTTAACCCCGGAACGCACCCATTTTCAGGTTCAGGGTGTCAGCAAGAAAAGACTGCTGGATCAGGCGGCGCAGATGGCCGCCGCGACCTGCAAGGATCTCTCCGAGCAGCAGATCTTCGATGCGCTGGTGGCTCGCGAACGGCTCGGCAGCACCGGCATCGGGGAAGGCATTGCCATTCCCCATTGCCGGCTCGGCAGCTGTCAGACCCCGATAGGACTGTTGCTGCAACTTGAGCAGCCGATCGACTTCGAAAGCATTGACAGCAAACCGGTGGACCTGGTGTTTGTTCTGCTGGTGCCAGAGAACAACCCCGAACAACACCTCAAGACCCTGAGCCACCTTGCCGCCCTGTTTAACGAGGCCGGCTTCCGTCAGCAGCTGCGGGATGCCCGCTCCGCCGAGGAGCTGTTCAAGCGCGCCACCAGCTCGGAAGAGGAATTGCAACTCGCCTCATGAAACTGGTCATCCTCAGCGGCCGTTCCGGTTCCGGTAAAACCACCGCCCTTCAGGCGCTGGAGGATCTCGGCCATTACTGTGTCGATAACCTGCCGCTAGGTCTGTTGCCGACGCTGGCAGAGCAGCTGCAGCGGGAGGAACATCACCTTGATCGCATCGCGGTCGGCGTTGACGCCCGCAATCTGCCGCACCAACTGAAGGATTTCCCCCAAATTCTTGAGCAGGTCAAGGCTCTGAACATGGCTTGCGAAGTGGTGTTTCTTGATGCCGACGACAACACCCTGCTGAAACGTTTCTCCTCGACCCGGCGCAAACATCCGCTGAGCAACGACAACCTGTCGCTGGTGGAAGCCATCGATCGAGAGGCAGAAATGCTCGGCAGCATCAGGGCACTGGCAAATCTGGTTATCGATACCAGCCATCTCGATATACACAGCCTGCGCGACATGATTCGTGACCGGGTGGCGAGGCGACGGGAAAAGCTGTCCCTGCTTATCGAATCCTTCGCCTACAAGCGTGGCGTGCCACACGATGCCGACCTGGTGTTCGATGTGCGGGTTCTGCCCAACCCCTACTGGCATCTGGAGTTGCGTCCACTCACCGGCCGTGACGATGCGGTGCGGCAATATCTCGATCAGCAGACCGAGAGCGCCCAGATGCTTGATGACATCAGCCGTTTTCTCAACGACTGGCTACCGCACTACGAAAAAAATGATCGCACCTACATGACTGTAGCAATCGGCTGTACCGGTGGTCAGCACCGCTCGGTGTACATGGTCGAGGCTCTGGTACAACGCCTCAGCCACGCCGGAATGGAGGTGCAATGCCGACATCTGGAACTGAACCGCTAATGGCCGCGGCAGAGCTGACCGTGATCAACCGGCTGGGCCTGCACGCCCGCGCCGCCGCCAAGGTGGTTGCGGTTGCCAGCCGTCACGATGCCAGCATCAAGGTACGCAAGGATGGCCGCGAAGTGGATGCGCGTAACATCATGGCTCTGCTGATGCTGGCCGCTGCCAAAGGTAGCACTGTCGAAGTGGAAGCCAGCGGCCCGCAGGCTGACGAAGCGCTGGCCGAAATCAGCGCCCTGTTCGCCCGCCGCTTCGACGAAGAAGACTGATCACCCGGCACCAGCGACACGAATGTTGCCGATCAGCAACGAGCCGCAGTGAATGTTGCCGCGATCATCAATATCAGTGCCGGCACCCTGCACGGCAGCAAAGATCTCGCGCAGATGGCCGGCGATGGTGAACTCTTCCAGTGGCGCAGTGATCACGCCATCCTCGACCAGAAACCCGGCCGCGCCGCGACTGTAATCGCCGCTGACAATATTCACGCCCGGCCCCATTACCTCGGTAATCAGAATCCCTCGGCCCATTTTTTTCAGCAACGCTGGCAGATCTTCGCCGCTGTGATCTATGCACAGGTTACGCGGGCCGCCACCATTGCCAGTCGGTGTCAGCTGCAACCGGCGAGCCGCATACAGCCCAAGCGCATAACCCTGCAACACTCCGTCACGAACAAAATCCTGCGCCCTGGTCGGCAACCCATCCGTATCCCAGGCTGCCGAGCCAGTCATGCCGGGAAGATGCGGCTGTTCGTGAATCCGCACCCAGGCCGGAAACAGCGTTTCGCCTGCGGCGTCTTTCAAAAATGAGGAATTGCGGTACAGGGCGCCGCCGCTGATTGCCGAAGCAAAATGGCCAAGCAGGCTGGCCGCTGTGCGCGGCGAGAACAGCACCGGCATGTCGCCAGTGGCCGGCCGGGTGGCGCCGAGCCGGGCCAGCGTTCTGCGCCGGGCTTCGTCACCGATGGCTTCGGCGCTTTGCAGCCGGGCGGCGTCACGGCGGCTGTCGTACCAGTAATCGCGCTGCATGGCGCCATCCTGCTCCGCCACCAGCACGCAGGAGCGGCTGTGATGACTGGATGGGTAGCCGGCCATGAAGCCGCGGGAGGTGGCATATACCCGCAGTGAACTGCCACTGCTCAGGGAAGCCCCCTCGGAATTGACGATACGCGGATCTGCGCGGCCAACTCGCTCGCAGGCACGGGCCTGCTCGATGGCGTCGGCCGGAGACAGCTGCCACGGGTGATACAGATCAAGGTCGGGAAAGTCGCCTGCCAGCTGGCTCTCGTCGGCCAGACCGGCACAGGGATCAGCGCCGGTATGGCGTGCAATGGCGCAGGCTGCGGCGACGGTTGCGCGAATACTGTCATTGGAATCGTCACTGCTGCTGGCGCTGCCCTTCTGCTGGCCGATATAGACGGTGACCGAAATGCCGCGGTCGCGATGGAACTCCAGCGTCTCCACCTCGTCCATACGCACCGACACCGACAGGCCCTGACTAACGCTGATACCGACCTCGGCATCGCTGGCGCCGGCCTTTTTCGCCTCCTCCAGCACCCGGCTGGCGCGTTCCTGCAGATTTTGCAGCGCGCCTGGATCGAGCGAGCGCTGTACAATGTCGTGGTCAGTCATCAAAACCTCAGGGCGGGAGTCACGGTGGAGCAGTATAGCGACGACGAATTGCCGAGCAAAACCGAACTCAAGAAGGAAATGGAGCAGCTACAGGAGTATGGCCTGCAGCTGATGGCGCTGAAGCCGGCGGATCTTGCCCGTCTACCACTGGATGGTGCGCTACTGCGAGCCATTGAAGAAGCACGCCGGATCAGTGCCCACGAAGCACGTCGTCGCCATGCCCAGTATGTCGGCAAACTGATGCGCGACGAGGAAAGCCAGCGGGTGATCCCGGCACTGATGGAAATGAGAAACCCTCAGCGCCAGCGCTGGCTGCAGGACTGGCAGGAACGTCTGGTGGAGCTGCCAGACGCGAAAGCCGCAGACGTGCTGGTGGATGAAATGGTGGCGCGCTATCGCGATGCCGACCGACAGACGCTGCGCAATCTGTGCCGCAATGTGCTCGGCGCCAGAGTCGACCGTGACGCCGGGCAGGCAGCGCAGGAAAAATACCGGCGCGAGCGGAAAAAATTATCCGACTACCTGAATAATCTGGAGCGCACCTGCCTGATGTAATGCTCAGGCGGTGCCGCCGACGGTCAGCGCATCCACGCGCAAGGTAGGCTGGCCGACGCCGACCGGCACCGACTGGCCATCCTTGCCACAGACGCCGATGCCACTATCCAGCGCCAGATCATTACCGACCATGCTGATCTTCTGCATCACTTCAGCGCCACTGCCGATCAGCGTCGCGCCTTTGACCGGCGCAACTATCTTGCCGTTTTCCACCAGATAGGCTTCGCTGGTGGAAAACACGAACCGCCCGGAAGTGATGTCGACCGAGCCACCACCCATGTTGACCGCATAAATACCACGATCCAGCGAGGCAATGATTTCCTCCGGATCATGTTTGCCCGGCAGCATGTAGGTATTGGTCATACGTGGCATCGGCAGGTGCGCGTAGGATTCACGCCGGCCGTTTCCAGTCGGCGCCACACCCATCAGCCGTGCATTCATCTTGTCCTGCATGTAGCCAACCAGCTTGCCGTTTTCAATCAGCGTCGTGCAGCTGGTCGGAGTGCCTTCATCATCGATATTCAGCGAGCCCCGACGCTCCGGCAGGGTGCCGTCGTCAACGACAGTGCACACCGATGACGCCACCTGCTCGCCCATGCGACGGGCAAACATCGAGGTCCCCTTGCGATTGAAATCGCCCTCGAGACCGTGGCCGACCGCTTCATGCAACAACACACCGGGCCAGCCCGGGCCCAGCACCACCGGCATGCTCCCGGCCGGCGCGGCAATCGCTTCCAGATTCACCAATGCCTGACGCACCGCATCGCGCACCCATTCCTCAGCGCGGCCAGATTCCGCCAGCCAGTCAAACCCGCGACGGCCACCGCCGCCGGCGCTGCCACGCTCACGCCGACCATTGCGCGAGGCAATCACCGATACATTCAGTCGCACCAGCGGCCGCACATCTGCAGCCAGCGTGCCGTCACTGGCCGCCACCAGCACGCTGTCATGCACCGCACTGAGGCTGACCGTCACTTCGCTAACGCCGGGATCAAGCGAGCGCGCCAGATGATCAAGTTGCTGCAGAAAACTGACCTTGCGCGCTGATTCCCACTGGGTAATCGGGTTGTGGCCTTGATACAACGCTCCATGATGACTGGCGCCCAGACGCAAACGCTTGCCATCGGCACCCTGACGAACGATGGCGCGGGCGGCGCCCATGGCATCGCGCAGACTCGGTGCTGACAGATCATCACTATAGGCAAACCCGGTTTTGTCACCGCTAACCACTCGGGCACCAACACCGTGCTCCAGATTGTAGGAAGCTTCCCGAACAATACCGTTCTCCAGCGCCCAGGACTCATGTTCACTGTGCTGGAAGTACAGATCAGCATAATCAACACCGGGACCGCTGATATCACCGAGCAAGGTGGCAAGCAGATCGGCATCCAGGCCGGCCGGGTGCAGCAGGGTCGCACTGGCAGTTTTCAGGCGATCCGGATTGAGCAGATCAGAATTCACGTAAATCATCCCCAAGGCTGACTTGCAGTCGCTGGTGATCGTGGACCGGCAAGCGCCGGCGAATGTCGTGCAGTATGTCCATATCCAGTTCCGCCATGAGCACGCCGCTATCGCCGCCGAGGCTGGTCACGACCTGCCCCCAGGGATCCACCAGCATGCTGTGGCCATGACTCTGTCGGGTTGCACTGTGCCAACCGCACTGATTGACGCCAAGCACATAGCAGCCGTTCTCTACGGCGCGGGCGCGTAGCAGTAATTCCCAGTGCGCGCGCCCGGTGGTTTCGGTAAACGCACTCGGATAGATCAGCAGCTCGGCACCACGATCACGCAGGCGCTGGGCAAGGCGCGGAAAGCGCAGGTCATAGCAGATCATCAGGCCAGTGCTGATGCCATGGATGTCTGCCAGCACCACCATGTCGCCCGGTTCAAACTGAGCCGATTCAGTATAGCGACCATGGGCATCACCGACGTCAACGTCAAACAGGTGCAACTTGTCGTAACGGGCAACCTGCTGCCCCTGAGGCGAAAATACCAGTTGCGCCGATCGCACCCGTGGCGCCGGTACAGTACCGCCATCGATACGGGTTGCCAGCGGCACACTGCCGGCAATCAGCCAGACCTCCAGCCGGCGGGCGGCGTCCGCCAGCCAGCCAAGCAATTCGTCAGTGTGTTGCTCGGCCATGGCGCGATAGTCGCCGCCCTGACTGAACACATTTTCCGGTAGCACCAGTACATCCGGCGCCATGAACTGAACCTGATCGAGCATAGCCCCAAGACTGGCGAGGTTGCTGCGCCAGTCGGCCACCGCACAATACTGAATGCCGGCAATTTTCATTCGCTACGCCTGCGCTCGAACATACCCTGCACTTCCTCTACCTTCGGTTCATCCCAGCTGCCGGTAACGCGATAGCCCAGCGAGGTCATTTTTTCCAGCCGGTCACCCCAGAGCCGCTCTACCACGAAGATGCCGGCGCAGGCGGCCGGACCGGCAAGACAGCCAACATAAAGATTGGAGGACACCGGCAGTGTCACCTCCATGTAGTGATCCAGCGTTTCCGCCTCGATGTCCATTTCGCCACGCAGACGCAACTCCGCCGACGGCGACTTGATCTGCAGATTACTGGTCGCCACCAGACTGCCATCAATGTCGAAATCGCCGCTGATCTCCTCGAATGACAGCCCTTTCTTGTACAGGTCGGTGAAATCCAGGCGCAGGCGACGACTGACAGTAGTGAGGTTGAAGACGCCGAGCACCCGCAGCGCCGAGGTTCTCGAATCGGTCTTCGGAAATCGGCCCGGACCAATTGCCACCGACGCCTGACCTTGCAGGGCCAGGTAATCCATGTCAGTGGGCATGCCCGGCCAGTTGACGTCAAGAACCGCTCGGGCATCATCGCTTTCGACAAAGGGTTCAAGCTGCCATTGGCGCAAGCTGCGAGCCAGGTTCCTGCTATCGAGACTGCCGATAAACTGGCTGCGGTCCTGATTGTCCTGTCTGGTCCAGAGCAGTCGACCACGAATCGCCGTGCCGCGCCAAAGAGCGTCCAGTTCTTCCAGCGCCACACCGTTACTGAGTGGCCGCAGAGCCAACTGCCAACGCCCCATGTCCTGCTCATCAAGAACAAGCGAATCAATCTTCACATCCATCACCGGCACTGAAAGCGGCGACAGGTCTGAAGACGAGGACGACGGTCCGCTGGAAAGCACGGCGCGATCAGCAACCAGCACCATAGGAATGTCACCCCGCTGGCGGTAGCCATCCGGTACTTCAACGGTACCGGCCAGAGCCGGCGCTTCAATGGCCACGCGCCAGCTGCCGTCCTGCGACTGACCGACAACCTCAACATCCGTCACCGCGTAGCCGAACAGGTCCAGACGGTCAATCTCCAGACTCACTGCCGGCCAGTCGCCGCCGCCACCACCTGCGCCACTACTGAGCACATCAGTCCAGTCTGCCAGTATCAGTGACGGCAGCCGGCCCTCTACGCTCAGACCATTCCGTTCCGGACGCAACGCCACGCCACCGCCGAGACGGATACGGCCTGACTGCAGCTCGCCTTCGTTCAGCAACACTCTGGCGGACAGCCAGTTCTGATAACGCACGGCCAGATCTGTGCCTTCGTCACTGCCGGTCAACTCGATTTTCAGTGGCGCTACCTTGCCAGCCGTCTTGGCCAGCGGCGCCGGCAGCGCCACCACCAGATTCTCCATGGTGGACTCGGCCCGCAATGTGACGTTGCCAGGCTGACGCCAGGGCAGCGCCAGCTCGCCAACATAGGCAAAGCTGCCGCTGGCTGGCTTGAGCCAGTCCAGCTGCAGCCAGTTGCGCACCGTCTTCATATCGGTATTACCCTGCCAGTTGACCCGGGTCACGCCGGCCCCGGTGGTGACGCTGCCGGTTACTGGTTGATCAAGCAGGCGAGCACTGAACGCCGGCAGCGTCATGCCCTGATCCAGGTCGAAGGAAAACCCAGTGTTCAGGTCAGTGACAGCAAGCCGGCGCGCCTCGGAAGCCGCTGCCGCGCCGGCCAGCTCACCAGTGGCCCGTACCATCGCACCGGACTGCACTGCCGCCAACGGCCAGTGCAGCAGTAGATGGCCCTGATAGGTGCCGGCACTGATCCGCCAATCGCTGAGTTCTGCCGGCATTTGCGTCGCCAGCGGCGTACCCTGCAGCAAGGTGCCGATACTTTGTGCCGGACCGGCAAGCTGTCCGGAAACAATAAGTTGCGGCACTTCATCATCCTGACGAGAGGGAATATCAACGCTGCCGGCACGCAGGGTCGAACCGATCAACTCGGCACTGACATCCCGGCCACTGATATGCCGGCCATTGATCAGCACGCTGGCGCTGACGTTAGTCAGCAAAGGCCATTCCGGCAGGAATCGCAAAGTCAGATCATCTCCGGCATACAACATCTGCAGTGTCCGGTCCTGCTGTCGGGCCGGATCAATCACCACCGGTCCTTCATGCAAGAACAGTCCGGTATCTAACGTGCCGCCTACAAAAGCATTGTCCAGCCAACTGGCTGCTGCCGGAGATAATTTGGCACGGGGAATATAGTTGGATGCCGCCACTGCCCTGCCCTCCATCAGCGCGGCAATCAGCGTCAGTTCCGGGACCTGTTCTCGACGCCAGCGCAGGCCAGCCAGCAGCCTTGCTCTGGCATCCGGGTTGACGACCTCCAGCCAGCCCGTGTGAACATCAAGCTGCTCACCGTCGTAGCGCCAACGAAACACTCCGTCCAGTGCCCCCGACAACGGTTGACGAAACTGCTCTGGCAGACTGAGGGTTAACGACGGGCTGTCGATCCGACCGAACCCGCCATCAGCACCACCATTAACCCAGCCGCTCAAACCGCTCACACCGGGACGACGGTCTTCGGCCTTGAGGGAAACATTCTCAAATCGCGTCGACACTGCGCCAAGGCTGCGCTCCACGCCTCGCAGCGACAGACGCCGCAGCATCCCGGTTGGCTGTAGCGCGTCGAGCCTTGCG
>JBFHPX010000012.1:0-18498 GCA_041592575.1 Alcanivoracaceae bacterium | reverse complement strand
GGCAACAAACGGAAACTGCGGCCCGCCCTCCTCCAGCAGCGGCGCCAGCAGATGGCCTTCCATATGATGCACCGGCAGCGCCGGCACCCCCCAGCCAAATGCCAGCGCCCGGGCCGTGGAAGCGCCAACCAGCAATGCCCCGGCCAACCCGGGCCCGGCGGTATAGGCGACCCCATCGATCTGCCCGGCGGCGACGCCGGCCTGCTCCAGCACCTGACGGATCAGTGGCAGCACCCGGCGGACATGGTCGCGGCTGGCCAGCTCCGGCACCACGCCGCCATACAGGGCATGCAGCTCGACCTGACTGAACAGGGCCTGACCGAGCAGGCCGCGGTCGGTGTCATACAGGGCGATGCCGGTCTCGTCGCAGCTGGTTTCAATGCCAAGGATGATCATGATCGGTCGGACAACCTGCCGTCTGGATGGATTGGCCGGCAAGGATAGCCGGGTTTACCGCCCCCATACAGAGTGCCGCCCCGCCCGGCGGTCGTTTCCGCTGTTTGCATTCCTGTTGCGCTCGGGTAGAATGCGCGCCTCTTTGCCGGTACCCGGTGGTGTCGGCACATATTCAAGTACCCTTTGGAAGGTGATTGCGCATGCCGCAAGTGAAAGTCAAAGAAGGCGAACCGTTTGACGTCGCCCTGCGTCGTTTCAAGCGTTCCTGTGAAAAAGCCGGTGTTCTGGCTGAAGTGCGTCGTCGCGAGTTCTACGAGAAGCCGACCCAGGAGCGCAAGCGCAAGGCTGCTGCCGCGGTCAAGCGCCACCAGAAGAAGCTCCAGCGCGAGCAACTGAACCGCAAGCGTCTGTACTGATTTCCCGGAGCGGCCAATGAGCGCCCTCAAGGATCAGCTGACTCAGGCGATGAAAGAGGCCATGCGGGCCAAGGATCAGCACCGGCTGACCGTCATCCGCATGGCTTTGGCGTCTCTGAAGCAGGTCGAAGTCGACGAGCGCATTGAGCTCGATGACACCCGCGTGCTCGCCATCCTCGACAAGCAGATCAAGCAACGCATTGACGCCAGCACCCAGTTCCGCGATGCCGGCCGCACCGATCTTTCCGACAAGGAAGATCTGGAAGCCGCGATCCTGCGTGAGTTCATGCCCGCCGCCCTGTCCCAGGACGAGATCAACACCGCCATTGATGCTGCCATCGCCCAGGTTGGCGAAACCGGCATGCAGGCCATGGGCAAGGTGATGGCCATTCTCAAACCGCAACTGCAGGGCCGGGCTGATCTTGGCGCTGTCAGTGGTCTGGTCAAGCAGCGGCTTGCCTGATTTTTTTGCCCCCTCCGCGCCGTAAGCAGCGTCGCAGTGAACTTCCCGACCAGAGCACCATTCAGGCTTTTCCGGAACACGCCGTGAACCCATCCCTGGGGGCTCGGGAACAGCCTGCAACGCAAACTGCCGGAGAAGTTCACTGCCACACCAAAGCACCTGATGGTCTGCTCCTACAAGAGACGACTTCGGTTACACTGCCGCTTCGATCACCACACCCGACACCCCATGGCCCGGATACCGGACAATTTTGTGCAGGACCTGCTCGCCCGTACCGACGTGGTGGAGCTGATCAATGCCCGGGTGCCACTGAAAAAGGCTGGCCGCAACTACATGGCCTGCTGCCCGTTCCATCAGGAAAAATCACCGTCCTTCACGGTTGCCCCGGACAAGCAGTTCTATTACTGCTTCGGCTGCGGCGCCACGGGCAATGCGGTCGGTTTCCTGATGGAATACGAACGGCTGGCATTCCCGGAAGCGGTCAAGCAGCTGGCTGATCGCGCCGGCGTGGAAGTACCGCGCGAGGAAGACAACCGGCCACAACAGAGCGCGGCACAGAAAAGCGCCCTGCAGCAAACCTACGACCTGCTCAACCGCGCCGACCTGTTTTTCCGCCAGCAACTGAAAAGCGCGCCGGAACGCAAGGTCGCAGTCGATTACCTGAAAGGCCGTGGACTCAGCGGCGAAATCGCCGCCCGCTACGGGGTCGGTTTCGCCCCGCCCGGCTTCGACAACCTGATGACTGCCCTGTCGCTCGACCAGAGCGGCCTGCAACGCGCCGAAGAAGCGGGCCTGCTGGTGCGCCGCGAAGACACCGGCCGGGTCTACGACAAGTTCCGCGACCGGATCATGTTCCCGATCCGCGATAGCCGCGGCCGCACCATCGGCTTTGGCGGCCGGGTGCTGGGCGATGGCAAGCCGAAATACCTGAACTCACCGGAAACCCCGGTATTCCACAAAGGCCGCGAACTGTATGGCCTGTGGGAATGGAAACAGAGCCGCGACAAACACAACCAGCTGTTCGTCGTCGAAGGCTATATGGATGTGATCGCGCTGGCGCAACATGGCATCGCCAACGCCGTGGCGACGCTCGGCACTGCCACCACCGGCGAACATGCCGAAAAGCTGTTCAAGCAGGTTGACGAAGTGGTGTTCTGCTTCGACGGCGACGAAGCCGGCCGCCGCGCTGCCTGGCGGGCGCTGGAGAACACCCTGCCGGTGCTGGAGGACGGCAAACAGGCCCGCTTCCTGTTCCTGCCCGACGGCGAGGACCCCGATACGCTGGTCCGCCAACAGGGCCGCGAAGCCCTGCTGGCGATGGCAGCGGAAGCCCCGGGACTGGCCGAATACCTGTTCAGGCACCTGTCGGAAGGTCTCAACGTCAACAGTGTTGACGGCCGCGCCCGGCTGGCGCGATTGGCACTCCCCCTGATTCGGCTGCCACGCGGCGAGTTCTACCGCAGCCTGCTGCGCAAGGAGCTGGCCAGCCTGACCCGGCTGGATGAATCCGAGCTGGCCATGCTGGCCAGCGATCCGGAGCCCGCCAGCCGCACCACGACGGCCCAGGAACCACCGGACCATGATGGCCCGCCGGCCTGGCTCGATGCCGAGCCGGCCTACCCGGAAACCCGTCCGCGCCAGCGCGGGCGCGGCCCGCAACGTGCCGTGCCCGAGCGACGCCTGCGCCTGTCGCTGGTGGAGCGGCTGCTGCTGATCCTGATCCAGCACCCGGGCGTGCTGAAGAATTGCCCGCTACCGGCCGGGGTCGAGGAGCTCGAAGAACCACAGATGGACGTGCTGGTGCAGGTCATCGACCTGCTCACCGAACAGCCGGACCTGCCCGGCCCGGCCCTGCTGGGCGGACTGATGGCCATGGATCAGGGCGAGCTGATTGCCGAAGTGATCCGCCAGTCCGAACAGGTGCCGGCCAGTGAAGAAGCGGCCCTGAATGACTGGCGCGGCGGCGTCACCGAGCTGGAAATCCGCTGGCTGGAGTGGTCGCTGGATCAGGCCCGCCATGCCGCGGAGCCGGATATCCACCGGCTGGCCGCGCTTAGCCGACAATTGTCCGACGCCAGACAGCACCAGCGCCGTCGGCTCGACTGATCCTGACACCCCGCTGGCAGCAAAGGCCATTCCCGCTTATAATGCGCGGTTTTCAGCACCCCGAGGGGAACGGCTCTCTGGCCCCGAGGTCAGTGCTGCCACCCCTCTGTTCTCACAGGCATAATTCATGGCATCCGAGAAAGAGCAGCAACAATCCCAGCTGAAACTGTTGATCACCCTTGGCAAGGAACAGGGCTACCTGACCTACGCCGAAGTGAACGACCATCTGCCGGATTCAATTACCGATACCGACCAGGTCGAAGACATCATCCAGATGATCAACGACATGGGTATCCCGGTGGTCGAAAAGGCCTCCGATGCCGAACAGTTGCTGATGGACGAAAGTCCGGACAGCGGTGACGAAGTCGCTGCTGAAGAAGCTGCCGCCGTATTGGCTGCCGTGGAAAGCGAGCCGGGCCGCACCACTGATCCGGTGCGTATGTACATGCGCGAAATGGGCACCGTCGAGCTGCTCACCCGCGAAGGCGAAATCGAAATCGCCAAGCGGATCGAGGAAGGCATTCGCGAAGTCATGCATGCGATGGCGTTCTGGCCGGGATCGGTGGAAGCTGTGGTTGCCGAGTTTGACAGGGTCGCCACCGAGGAACGCCGGCTGTCCGATATCATCGCCGGCTATCTTGATCCGAATGATGACGGCGCCGCTGCCACCACCACCGGCAACAATAACAACAGCGATGAGCCGTCGTTTGCCGCCAAGGCCAAGGCTAAAGCTGCCGCAGAAGAAAGTGACGACGACGATTCCGACAGCGACGATGATTCGGATGAAGATGACGGCAGCCTCGATCCGGTACTGGCTACCGAGCGTTTCAACGAACTGAAAAGCCGTCTCGACAAGCTGCAGAAGTCGCTGAAGCGCAACGGTCGCGATCACAACAGCAGCGCCAAGGCGCTGGAAGCGATGGCCGAACACTTCACCCTGTTCAAGCTGGTGCCGCGCATTTATGACGAACTGTTGCGTCATGTCCGCGACAATCTGGACAGTGTGCGCAAGATGGAAAAGGAAATCATGCTCACCGCGGTCAAGCGTGGTCGCATGCCGCGGGCTGACTTCATTGCCACCTTCCCGGGTAATGAATCGAACCTGAAGTGGGTCGACGACGTCACCAGCAGCAAGAAATCGAAAGCCTGGGCAGACAGCCTGAAAGCCGTTCGTGATGACATCGAACGCGCCCAGCGCCGCGTCCAGCAAATGGAAGAAAAGTTCGGCATGTCGATTTCCGAAATCAAGGAGATCAACCGCCGCGTCTCCATCGGCGAAGCCAAGGCCCGTCGCGCCAAGAAAGAAATGGTCGAGGCCAACCTGCGTCTGGTAATCTCGATCGCGAAGAAGTACACCAATCGTGGCCTGCAATTCCTTGACCTGATTCAGGAAGGCAACATCGGCCTGATGAAGGCAGTCGACAAGTTCGAATACCGTCGCGGTTACAAGTTCTCGACCTATGCCACCTGGTGGATTCGCCAGGCCATTACCCGCTCGATTGCCGATCAGGCCCGCACCATCCGTATTCCGGTACACATGATCGAGACCATCAACAAGATCAACCGGGTGCAGCGGCAGATGCTGCAGGAAATGGGCCGCGAGCCGACTCCGGAAGAACTGGGTGTGCGTCTGGAAATGCCGGAAGACAAGGTTCGCAAGGTGCTGAAAATCGCCAAGGAACCGATCTCCATGGAAACGCCGATCGGTGACGATGAAGATTCCAGCCTCGGCGACTTCATCGAGGACAACACCATCGAATCGCCGATTGATCGCGCCACCATGATCGGTCTGGAAGAAGCGACTCGCGAGGTGCTGGCCAACCTGACCGGCCGCGAAGCAAAAGTGCTGCGCATGCGCTTCGGCATCGACATGAACACTGACCACACGCTGGAAGAAGTCGGCAAACAGTTCGACGTCACCCGCGAGCGTATCCGCCAGATCGAAGCCAAGGCCCTGCGCAAGCTTCGTCACCCGTCGCGCTCAGAACACCTGCGCAGCTTCCTCGACGGTGACAACTAAGTATCCCTGAAGTAACACCCCACCGGCCCGCAAGGGCCGGTATCCCTTCCGGGCCTATAGCTCAACGGTTAGAGCAGAGGACTCATAATCCTTTGGTTCCAGGTTCAAATCCTGGTGGGCCCACCAACCTCCCCTTCTGTATCAAGAAGTTATATCTCGGCCATTTGGCCAATTTTTAGCACCCAAAATGAGCCCCCATGAATAAGGGGATAGAGCCTCGCAGGGAAACTCGCAAGAGTTGGTGTGAGCGGAATTAAGGATGTCCTGAATCTGACACTTACCGGAGATGACCTCGTCATTGGGCCAGCGCCAGTGTTGGCGATAACCCAATGTACGGGCGAACGGACGGGCAGGATTAACCAAAGCAAATCTGGTGAGTCAGATTCTTTCTCGGATTGGCTGTTCCAAAGAACTGCTCTACCAGTGGCAGGAATGATTCTATCGGGTCCGTACGATAGTATGGATCAAACGCCTTCTGATCATACTCATCACTGAATCTAACGGCATCCGCATGCCACGACTCACCAACATAACGCTGCCGCCCATTGGTAGGCTTGAATATGTAGTGACCGTAGTGCTTCCATTGATATTCCATATGATGACGCAACAGATAGTACGAACCATCGGATACATAAGGACGCACAATGCCGGCAATAATGTCGGGATGCGCCAGGTTGGATATCACCTTACCCAGATCATGAACCAAACAGACAAGAATCATTTCATCAGAGGCGTTGTCACGCCTTGCTCGCGTGGCCGCTTGAGTTACATGGGTGAATTGATCAGGCCCAAAGCCCAGATGATAGCCGCGACAGGCGTTAATCATGTTCTTGATGGTGTTGACTACGCCCTGACTCTGCGCGCGTACCGCGTTTTCAATGATCGCCCAATCCGCTGCGGTGCTTTGATCAAGCCGGGTAAAGTTTGTCGTTGTAGCAACAGACTGGTACAGATCCTCTGAAGGCGAAACAAATCCGTCCATCGCTTCGGCCTTGCTGGAAAAGCCCGCAATCTGTCCAAAAATACTGGTCGCAGCGACAGCCCCAAAAGAACTCGTCATAAAACGACGCCGTGACAGGCCAAAACGTTGGGACTTTTCCATGCACTCTTTTTCCAGCAGCATGGTCTGCAGGTCCTTTTTATAGGTGCTATCCACGAAGTAGTCATGTGAACCAGCATCGTTCTTCTCACCCAAGGATATATCTTTATTCTTCTCGTTAGCGTTACTCATTGCCAAGTCCTTTAGTATGCCGGCTGTTCTCTAAAGCAATCGGTCATCGTCACGTTCATGGTTTCCGTGTCATGCTTCGAAAATGTTGCTTGAATTAACGGCGTGAACTCATTTAGCGTATAACTATTGTAGTTAGGGTCGTAAGACACCTGCACCCACTCATCCACAAAATGCGCAGCGGTGGCATACCAGGGTTTACCTAGGTACAAGTCACGCATCGTCGTCGACTCGCCGATCCTGTGACCATAGTGTGCCAATTCGAATTCGTGATGATGCAACACGGTTTTATACACAGATTCAGATACAAAGCTTCGAATAATCGATGCGGATATCTGGGCATGACCAGGGTAAGAAATGGCGATACCGACATCATGCAACAATGCAGCCAGAACCATTTCATCACTGGCGTTTGCTCTGGCGGCTCGCGTGGCCGTTTGCAAACAGTGCTGCAAGACATTGACAGGCATTCCAAACGCATAGCGTTTACACTGCCTTAATAAATTGATAACCGCTTTGTGGGCATTGATTTTATGCAGATTCGATGAAGAGTTTGCAATGATGAGCCAGTCTAAAGGATTGCTCCAATCCATGCGCCTGAATCTGGTTCTGGCTTCATTATCGATAATGGTTTGAAACTCGGTGGCTTGGGGGGCGCAGACTCCCGTGCATGCAGCGGGAGCATCTGGCAGGATCACACGGCTGGGGTTCCAGAAGAAGGCATCGGCTTCACCTGCCACCGCCAAACCTACTGCACCTACCGCAATGCCAGCTACCGCTTTACCAGGTAGATTGTCAGAAGAAGAGTTGGCACTTTCGTCATCGTTGCACGGAATGGCGCAATCATTATTTTTCGTGACTTTCGATTCCATGGTTTTTCCTTCTAATTATTGTTTTTTCCGCTTTTCCCTGCGCGTATCGTCGATCCTGATTGTTATTAGTGATGCAACTATAAGAAAAGGAAGGATTCGAAAAGTGACAGAATGCCAACAATAGATGCCACAAGTGGCGACAAATCGAAGATTGCTCAAGCCAGGCCCAGATTGCCGCCAGAACAAAGTCGTAGTAGCCGCAGATAAGCATTACTTAAGCAATCAAATGGGGCACTCAGTTCTCGCTTACCAGGCCTGACAATCCTTTGATTCCAGGTTCAAAGCGGGCTGAGCCCAACAAATCTATCTGCATGCCCAATAACAAGAAGGCCACGCAATGCGTGGCCTTCTTGTCTTACCGGAAACCGCTACCTTTTCAGCGCAGCAGCTTCGGAGCGCTGAAGACATCACTGGATGTCAGCACTTCCGTGGCGAGCGCAGGATCCAGATCATACAGATCCTCGCTGCCGATCAGGTCGTGATAGCCCTTCGCCGGCACCGCCCGGGTTCTGACGATGATGCTGTAGCTGCTCTGCGGCAAAGCCGGGCCAGTGATGCCAACCGGCAAGGACGGCAAGGTCACCTGGGATTCACCTGGCGGAGTATGAATCGTCCAGTGGGACTGGTAACCGAAACCACCAGCGGCACTGTGCAACTCAACGGTATTGGCACTGATGAATTGACCGCTTTCTCTCTGTGTCGCAGGCACCCAGCTGATCTGCGGGGTGCTGCTGCTGTCCTCCTGAGTGGCGATAACAACCGGGTACTGGAAGCCGGTAATGATCGACGCAAGGAAGGTGCCAGTGCCAATTTCAGGAAACGCACCGGGATACCATGCAGCCCAGCCGTCGCTGCTGGCCCATACGGCAGTGGGCTGAGCCGTCACCGGCAGTGCAACATCCAGCCCTGGCACCACAGCAGCCTGACTGTTGAGCGAAGCTTCGTACTGGAACGGCAGCGAATACAAACCGCCGAGTGACACATGCAGGCTGGTAAAGTTATCGCCCACGCCAACCAGTGCGCCGTAGAAGGCGACCGGAATAATATCGCTCGCCGGCAGCGACACAGTGATCTGCTCGCGCTCCGCCACACCCGGATTAAGATTCGAGGCGATGGTGGTATAGGTCTGCGCACCCAGTGACTGGGCACTCAGCAGGCGACCAAAGGAATCCGCCTCAAACACCCACAGATCACCGCTCACCTCCGTGCCGGCGGGTGCATTGAAGAACAGGTCTCCATAGGAGGTATTAGCCTGACCAATCGGGCTGCTGAGCGGTGAGAAAGTCGCAACAGATCGCCCTTGCGCATCCAGCAATCGCAGTGTTACCCGCTTGTCGGTCGGCTGAATATAGAAGCTGACTTTTGAGGTCTGGGTGGCCTGCGAAAGACTGTTGAGGCTTGCCTGCAGGGTCACATCTTCGCCAGGCGCCACACAGTAGAAGCTCTCCCATTCGTGGCCATCCTTGAACAGGTGCACGTCCTGCGTGCCGTTCAGACCGACAAACACCGCCTCTCCATTCGCATCCGTGGTAACCGTCGTGCCAGACTGATTGAGCTGGGCAATGACGCCAGACAGTGGCGCACCGTTCTGGTCACGCACGAGCACATTGATGTCGCCGCTGGCACCGAGGCCGGAAATCAGGCTGCCGCAGACATCCGCTGCATTGCCGGAGTTCAGTGCCAGCACATCGATGTCATTCTCAAGCAGGTATATCCAGTCAGTGGACACGGTGTCATCACCCGTTCCCCACTCACCATCGACACCAACCCGCTCCGTGCCTGATGACACCAGCTCATCATTCACATTGAAGAAATACAGGCTGTAATAGCTGAAATCATCTGATGTAGCCCAGATACCATCATCACCCGGCGCAAAGGAATAACTTTGACGAACGATATTGCCCGCCGCATCCCGCTCCGCGTACTCCACATAGCTGAGCACATCTGTGTTGGTGTAATAGCTGATCCATAGCGGATAGCCATTGATGTCTTCGTCGATGATGTTGTAGCTGCCCAGCTCGAAAACATCTGACGCATTCAGGAAGTAGAAGTTGAGTCGATAGCTTGTCGGCGAGATATCGACGATTTCGGTATAGGACTGCATAAGATCGCTGGCATCGAAGCGCTGCTCGGTTCGGCGCTGGCCATCGAAGCTGTAAACCACGTAGGCACTGCGCACATCATCACCGGTAAACCAGATACCATCCGGGCCGGGGGCGTTAAACTGATCGAGGCCCGACGCAGTAGTGACGCTGTAATAAGACTCCCCCAGCGTATCGTCTTCAGTAAACGGCAAACCATCCGCGCCAAACGAGGAACCATACTGATCACGATAGACGCTCAGTGACAACGAACGATCGTCGCTGTAGACCAGATATCGGCTCAGATGCGCATCGCTGAAGGCGCGCTCCGATGGCGCCAGTGCAGGATCAAAATAGAGCTGCTGGGTAATGTTGCCCTCAGCATCGTACTCGCGAATCCAGTAGTTGGAAGCGGCAGGCCTGTCATCAGCGGTAAACCACTTATTGTCAGCTCCCCTGTTGTTTATATTCGCACGATGGGTCTGGAAGCCGGCAGCATTGTATTCACTGAGGCTATAGCCAAACAGTGTCTCGTCACCACTTAGCCAGATGCCGTCCGGCCCCATACCTCCGCTGCCAATCTGGCCGCTGATCAACGGATAACCGTTTTCATCCTTCAGGCTGATAATGGCAGTAGCGGAGTCGTCAGCGGTAAACCAGGTGGCATCCGCTCCCTTGTTTGTATGGGTGGCGACAAGGATGCTGTTGCCCAGTGCGTCATAGCCATAGTAACTCCAGGCTTGCACAACATCGTCTGCCGTGAACCAGGCACTATCGGCACCACGGTTGTTATAGGTGGCGGTGTAACGCGGTTTGAAGTCATCCCCCAGCAGAGTCATCGTATGCTGCAGGATATTGTCGTCAGCGGTAAACCAGATGTCGTCTACGCCATCGTTGTTATAAACCACAGATCCCACGCTGACGCCGGTGCCGTTGTAAGTCAGCAGCGAGTAATTTTTCACCCTGTCGTCTGCGGTGAACCACAGACCATCGGCGCCCGCGGCATCGTAACTTACCACCTGCCCGCGATTGCCTTCGCCATCGATCACTGCGACCTGATAGCCAAGCGAGCAACCCGGCGAGTCATCCGCGGTGAAGGCAATGGCGTCGCTGCCCACGTTGAGACAGGGAATGATCAGAATGGCCCCCTCACTGGCACCTTCATACTCGAGCACGGCGCCTGTCGGGAAGTAGACAGCCTTACCAGTGTTATGCACCCCGGCTACATCATCTTCACTGAACCACACACCATCCGGTCCGGGATGGGTGAAGCTGTAGGCAACACCACTGTAGCCATATGGATAAACCGTATAGGCCTGAACGAAGTCATCCGGAGTATTCGCCTCACCATCAGCACCGAAACTCATTCTGGTCTGGCGCAGCCAGCTCTGATCCACGGCATACTGTGAAACATCGTAGTACTGCGAGGCACTGTAAACATCATTGCCAACTTCTGTCCGGAGCTCGGCCGGCGGAGCAGCAAATATTTTCGCCCGCTCTGCATCGCCAAGCTGCATAAACAGGGCTTGAATCTGACTGGCCGGGTTAGTGGGTGATGCAGAAGGAGCAGTCGGCACCATACCCGCCGGCACTGACGGCTGCAGATTCAGAGCCGAAAAATCATAGATCGGCGCTTCCGGGTCTGGGCCACCGCCTTCGTCCTGACAGGAAATGGAAACATTGAAAACATCCGCATTCAGGGTGCCGCTGCCATTGGCCACGTTACACTCCTGACCCACAGGCGCCTCGCTTACCACCACACTCCAGACGCTACCGGCCGGCATCTCTTCTACCGGCGTAAAGGTGACTGCGCCATTGATACTGCTACCGGAATGATAAATTTCTGCATCAACCAGAGTTTGCCAGTGCACCGTAGCGGATGCGCCACTGATGCTGCCCTCAATGCTGTAGCTGGTCGGGCCAGCAACATCAGAACAGGTGATGGCAACGTTACTGACATCGGCCGCCAGCACACCACTGCCGTTGCTGACGCTACAGGTTTGTCCGACCGGTGCGCCGCTGACCACCACGCTCCAGTTACTGCCGCTGTCCATTTCTTCAAGCGGAGTAAAGGTCACAGCTCCATTGCTGCTGCTGCCATCGTGATAGAAAACACCATCTACCCGAGTCTCCCACTGCACCGCAGCTGAGGCGCCACTGATGGTGCCACTGATGCTGTAGGTGGTCGGACCAGCAACGATATCGGAACAGCTAATGCTGACATTGCTGACATCGGCAGTCAGCGTGCCGCTGCCATTGGTAACGGTACAGGTTTGCCCTGCTGGCGCGCTGTTAATCACCACACTCCAGACGGTGCCTTCGGCAAGGCCGTCACCGTAGGTAAAGGTCACCGGACCGTTGGCGTTGCCACCATCATGATAGATGATGCCATCAACACGGGTTTCCCAGACCACATTCAAGCCGTCACTGGCGCCACTGATGCTGCCTGCGATGCTGTAGGAAGGTGGTGTCGGGGCATCCGGAATGCTGCTGTTCAGGTTGCCATCTTTCACCAGCGCAACCAACGCATCAAAATCGGCCAACGCAGGATCATCGTTGATGGCCTGTCTCAGATCATCGAGCAAGCCGTCCCAACCGGTGCCATCGGCAACAAACGAAGTGGTGAACGGATTGCCACTTGCGGGCACGTCAAAGCCTGCATCCGTCATCGCGTCCAGCACCTCGTTAACCGCGCTGATCACGTCAACCGGTGTGCCGTTGAATGCGTTAAACCAGTCCGCCGGTGTCTGGCCAGTAGCCTGTGCCAATGCCAGCGTGGTCAGCGGCGTGATATTCACTGTACCGGTGCTGGAGGCATAACTGTAAAGGGTATCGGGAGGGGTGCCGCCGGTGACCATCAGCGCACAAGGCATGGTGCCGCTGCTCAGGATACCGGTCCAGTTGCCGTCAGCGTCTGTGGTCACCACCTCGGTAAAGGTATTGCCATCTGCACAGCGCGCGGTGACGGTACCACCAACAATGGCCGCCCCCACGGCAGCGGTGCCAGACAGCGTCGGCGCCCTGGCGCCGCCACCCGAACCACCACCGCACCCACCCAGCACAAGGGCGACTGCAGCCGCCAAGGAAATTGCCCAAGGGGCCTTAACCGAATAACGAGGTTTCATCTGTGAGTCCTTCCCTATTGAATGCGTGCTGACAAGATTTCCGCTTCCGCCGTAATGCCGAAGCAAACCCGATACCGGTCAAGCGCCAGGCGTCCGGGGATGCTACCAACCGACAAACTGCAAAAACGCCCCGCGAACAGGGGGGCCGGGAGACACAATCCAAATGAGAGTCACTTGCATTTAGGGTGTGGCGCCCTCAGAATGCCATCCCGTTTTTGCCGTTTCGACCGAGGTCCCCATGCCCCTGATGCTCCCTGACTGGCTTGCCAATGGTGGTCCGGTGATGTGGCTGCTGCTGGCGCTGTCACTGGCTGCCAGCACCGTGATCGTGGCCAAGCTGATCCAGTTTTTCCTGCTGCGACCACTGGCAGCCGGTAATGGCGATGCCGCACTGAACCTGGTGGCCTGTGGTGAGGCCGAGCAGGCCATCGCCACCGCCCGGAAAGGCAAGGACCCGCTCAGCCGAACACTGGCTGCGGCGCTGGCACTGGACCAGGGCTGGGAAGAGGAAGCACTGCGTCAGGCACGGGAGCAGATTGAAGGCCTGCGTGGCGGCATGCGGGCGCTGGAACTGATTGCTGCCGTTGCCCCGCTGCTTGGTCTGCTTGGCACCGTGTTCGGCATGATCGAAGCCTTCCGCGCACTGGAGCAGGCCGGCTCCCAGGTTGATCCGGCACTGCTCTCTGGCGGCATCTGGGAAGCGCTGCTGACCACCGCCGCCGGCCTGAGTGTTGCCATTCCGGCGCTGGCCGCATTCCACTGGTTTGACCGAACACTGGAGCGACTGCGCTTCCTGCTGGAAGACCGGCTCGCCCGTCTGGCGCGCCTGCGCTGAACTGCCATGCGCATTGACCTGCCGGCTCGCAAGCCCACCAGCATCGGCCTGACACCACTGATTGATGTGGTGTTTATCCTGCTGGTGTTTTTTATGCTGGCAACCCGCTTTATCGATCTGGCCAGACAGCCTCTGTCAGTGGCCGTGACTGGCGAGCTGCGGCCAGCCAATGAGCAGGTGCTGATTATCCACGTGCTGGATGAATCCCTGATCGAACTGAATGGCGAACGCTTGACGCTGGAGCAAGCCTCGGCGCGGCTGGCGAAGCAGACTCCGCAACCGGTTTACGTTGATAGCGATGGCGAGGCCTCTCTTCAGGCAGTGCTGCGCGTTACCGATCTGCTGCAGGCCAGTGGCCAGACTGAAGTCCATCTGGAGCTGCTGCCATGAGCCGCTTTTCGATGCCGGATGACAGTCGCCGGCGCCCGGATATCGAACCGGTGCTGCCCTTGATCAATGTGGTATTCCTGCTGCTCATCTTTTTTATGGTCGCCGGTCAGCTGGCGCCGGGGCTGCCGGCTGATATCACCCCACCGGAAAGCGCCGCCGCCTCCGCGGACAGCGACGAGCCGATCCGGCTGGTGGTAGATCAGCATGGCGACCTGTTCTGGCAGGATGAGCGGATGGCGATTGCTGATATGCCGGACCGACTCGATGGCTTGCGCAAGGACCGGCCGGTGCAACTGCTGACCGACGGCAGCATTCCTGTGGTGCTGTTACGGCCGGCGCTGGAAGGACTGCGTAGCGCCGGCATCACCGAAGTACTGCTGGTAACACGGAGCATGCCATGAGACCGGTCTGGAAACTGGCCGCTATGATCATTGCAGTGCTACTGCATGTACCGCTGTTCTGTGAATTCAGTGAAGGCTTGCAGCGTGGGCAGGCCGTCGAAGGCAACGCCACCCGGTCCGGCATTACGTTGAAACTCGCCAGCCGCCCGGCGCCGGCACCCGCCGCCCCTGTCAACCCGGCGCAAGCCCGGCCAACAGCGCCAGCCAGACCGAAACCGGTAGCAGAGGCCAAACCCTCCCTTGCCCCTGCGCCCGCACCCGAACCGGCCCCGGCGGTGACCCGGGAGAGCGCTGACAGCAAAGACGAGGAGAACGATAACAGCGACGCCAGCAAGGTTAGCGGCGGCCAGGTTATGGGCTTGGCGGGCGCCTCAAATCAGGGCACCAATGACAGCGAGATTGAACGCTACCTCGGCGTCATCCAGAGCAGGATTCAACGACTGAAAGAATACCCGGCCCAGGCTCGACTACGCGGTCAGGAAGGCACCGTGGAAGTGAGCTTTGCCGTTGGCGCCAATGGCGAAATTGAGAGTTTCCGGATCGTCCGCAGCTCCGGCAGCGCTCTGCTCGACCGAGCCGTTGAACGCCTTTTTGCCAGATTGCGCCTGCCGCCGCCCGATCAGGCCCTGCTGCCCAAGCTGTCCTCCCTCAACCTGCCGGTGCTATTCGAGCTGAGCAGCCTTTAAACGTCTGTCGCCGCGTCCCTACCGTTCACACCACATTACAGGCTGGTGATCGAATCTGTGAGCTGAATCTCGGTCTTTCTTCTGTACATTATTTTGCTATGATCCGGCTATGGGAAAAAAAATGACTCGTATCAGGGCATTACTGGCTGTGTCCACAGCGGCCATGAGCATGGTATCTGTTGCCGAGGATGGCGCAGACACACTGGTCAGCCGCGTCTATACCAGTGGTGGCACCACCCTTTACTGCCAGACTCCCTTTACCTCCAACGACCGTGGTGTACGGGTTGACGCTATCTACGGCAGCCACCTGCTGTTGCGTCACTTCAATTGCATTACCTCGCGTCAGTGCGAAAAGAAGCCCGCCTATGCCGCCGTCGCCAACGACCTGCATAATCTTTACCCGATTCAGCGCAGCGTCGAGATCGACCGCCGTGGCAGTCAGTTCGGAGATCTTCCGCCCGACAGCCGACAGTCAGACTGCGGCTACAAACTCTCTTTTCAGACGTTTGAACCGCCGGACCACGCCAAGGGAAACGTTGCCCGGGCGGTTCTCTACATGCACAAGCAGCACAACCTGCCACTTGTAGGCACTCTGGAAATGTATCAACGCTGGCATCGACTGGATCCGGCAGATGCCGATGAAAAAACACGCAATGACAACATTGCCCGGGTTCAGGGCAACCGCAACACCTATATTGACAACCCGGAACTGGTTGACCGACTGAGCAACATGAACAATCTTGGTCGCTGACCCAGATAAAAAAGCCGGCTTACAGCCGGCTTTTTTTATGTCTGAAAGTAGCTGTCAGAACGCGTCCACCGGCAAACTCATCATGGTGTCACTGCCGGCACGCATCTGCTCCGCCAACGACTTCGCTTTCGGCAACAGACGCTCGAAATAAAACCGGCCAGTAATCAGCTTGGCCGACTGCAATGGCTGATCAGCATGGTCTGCCGCCACCGCCATCATCCGGGCCCACAACCAGGCATAAACCACATACCCGAACACATCCAGGTACTCACAGGCCGAAGCGTTGATGACATTCGGGTCCTTGCCCGCCTGTGCCAACAGATCGCTGGTCAGCGACTCGAGCAAATCGAGCGACTCAGCAAGCTGGTCAAGCTGCTTGCCAATCAAGCCAACACTACGGTTGGCGGACAACCACTGACGTGCATCAGCAAGGAATGCCTGCACCGATTTGCCACCATTTCGTGCCACCTTGCGGCCGGCCAGGTCCAGCGCCTGTATGCCATTGGTGCCTTCGTAAATCTGGGCAATACGGGCATCACGAACAAACTGCTCCATGCCCCACTCGCGGATATAGCCGTGACCACCGAATACTTGCTGGCCAATCACACAGGTTTCCAGACCCCGATCGGTAAAGAATGCTTTCGCCACCGGTGTCAGCAAGGCAACCCGATCTTCCGCTTTGGCTTTCTCCGCAGCATCCTCGCCAAACTTGGCAGCATCAAGCTGCAAACCGAGATATGCAGCCAAGGCTCGACCACCTTCATTGAGCGCACGCATGGTCATCAACATGCGCCGCACGTCGCCGTGATGAATAATTGGATCAGCGTTACCACCGGCATTCTTAACGCCGTCTGCGGAGCGGCCTTGCAAACGGTCCTTCGCGTACGCGACTGCGCTCTGGTAACTCGCCTCACCCAAACCGGTACCCTGCAGGCCGATCGACAAACGCTCGTAGTTCATCATGGTGAACATGGCAGCGAGGCCCTGATTTTCCTCACCGACCAGCCAGCCCTTGGCATCATCAAAATTCAGTACGCAGGTGGCAGAACCCTTGATACCCATCTTGTGCTCAATGGAGCCACACTTTACGCCATTACGCTCGCCGGCGTTGCCATCCGCATCGGGCAGGAACTTCGGCACCAGAAACAGGGAGATGCCTTTTGAGCCTTCCGGTGCACCCGGCAGTTTCGCCAGCACCAGATGGATAATATTGCTGGTCAGATCGTGCTCACCACCGGTAATGAAAATCTTGGTCCCGGAGACCTGGAAACTGCCGTCGTCGCTCGGCACAGCTTTAGTGCGCAAAATACCAAGATCGGTGCCGCAGTGCGGCTCGGTCAGGCACATGGTGCCGGCCCATTCGCCACTGTAAAGCTTCGGCAGATACGTTTCCTTCAGTGCATCGCTGGCGTGGGCATCCAGACACAGGGTGGCGCCATTGGACAGCAGCGGGTACAGCGCGAAAGAGGTGTTGGTAGCATGAATCATTTCTTCGAACAGCACCGATAAACTCTTCGGCATGCCCTGTCCGCCATAGACCGGGTTGCCCGCCAGTGCCGTCCAGCCGTTTTCGGCGAAAGTCTTGTAGGCCTCCTTGAAACCCTTCGGCGTGGTTACCACGCTATCGTTCCACTGACAGCCTTCCTCGTCACCGGAGCGGTTCAGCGGCAACAGCAGACCTTCGACCATCTTGCCTGCTTCTTCGAGAATGGCATCGGCAAGATCACGCGTCACTTCAGCCGTGGCCGGCATCGACGCCCACAGCTTCTCTGCTTCGAAAACATCATTCAGAACAAAACGCATATCGTCGAGCGGTGCTTTATAGGTCGCCATGCTGTTTCTCCTGTATCGGTGACGAAGAAAAGATTCTTCGTGACCTGAAAGTCATATCGCTTTAAACAGCAATGCCCGCATAACGGCGGGCATTGCTGCGCACTACTAAAGGCTGTGCAACTACATCGATGAAGCGGATCAGAACGCGAAGTGTGCCTCGTCCAGCTCCATCATGCACTCCAGACCGCCTTCGATGGCCAGCTTGTGGCTGGCAGTACGTGGCAGCAGACGCTTGAAGTAGAAGCGTGCGGTGCTGATTTTTGCCTTGTAGAAATCATCATCTCCTTGACCGGCAGCCAGTGCATCCTGGGCTGTCTTGGCCATCTGTGCCCACAGATAGCCGGTGACCACATAGCCGGAGTACATCAGGTAGTCCACGGCAGCGGCGCTGACGTTTTCCGGGTTCTGCATGGCCTTCATGCCAATCGCCATGGTCATGTCAGACCATTCCTTGTTCAGGCTGACCAGCGGCGCGATGAACTCCTGCAACTCGGCGTTATCGGCATTGGCTTCGCAGAACTTGTGCATCAGCTTGGTGAAGCGGCGCAGGGAGGCTCCTTGCGTCTGCAGCACTTTACGGCCGAGCAGGTCGAGCGCCTGAATGCCGGTGGTGCCTTCGTAAAGGGTCGAGATACGCGCATCACGGACATTCTGCTCCATGCCCCACTCGCGGATAAAACCGTGGCCGCCGTAGATCTGCACTCCGTGGTTAGCAGCTTCGTAACCCACCTCGGTGATGAACGCCTTGGCAATCGGAGTAATGAACGCCATCAGCTCATCGGCCTCCTTGCGCTCTTCTTCGGTTTTCGCCAGCTTGACGGTGTCACCCATCATTGACGCCCAGTACACCATGGCGCGACCACCTTCGGCGAACGCCTTGGCAGTCAGCAGCATG